>NZ_JBMOWO010000115.1:0-14679 GCF_049310525.1 Pseudomonas sp. GZD-222 | reverse complement strand
GGCTTCAAGCAAAACCTGGGAAAGTGGATATTCACTGATTTTTTCGACCAACTGCTTGAAGCCGCTCAAGTCATTGGAAACATTGAAATTCACACCCTCAGGACGGATGTGAACCGCTAGCGTAGTGCTGGAAACATCGATGCCGACAGAGGAAGACATGGCCAAAACCTCTTAGACTCAACGAGTGAGAGAACTTTGGCTTGGCCCACGCTTGTGATTCGAGATTTGGCCCTCATCCAACTGTTCGGGCTCTCGCCAAAGTGGAACGGTGAATGGCAGTTTGTGCTCCTACACGTGCTCTAGGCACCCCGGATTAGCAACTTGCCATTCACCGCTCTCACCTCAGATTCTATTCCTACCTCAAGACACAAGCGGATTCACCGGGACGCCGGACCGCCGCGATGGACTGCGCAGCAGGCCTTTCTTTGGGGCCGCTACGCGCCCCATCGCGGATGAATCCGCTCCTACAAAACATGATTTTAGTTATTAATAAATAGCTTCTTATTCCTTTACGAATATAACCACCCCCCTATACTTGGCCTCAAGCACGCAAACCAGCAGGAGGCGTACCCATGAGCAACGCATCGATCCGTTACCTGATTGTGCCGGGCTGGCAAGGATCGCCAGAGGATCATTGGCAGAGTCACTGGCAGCAGGTGCTGCCCAACAGCGCCCGGGTCGAGCAGCTCGATTGGCTGACACCTCAGCGCAAGGACTGGGTCGCCGCATTGGAACAGGCGATTGCCGCAGATGAATCGCCGGTCATCCTGATTGCCCACAGCCTGGGCTGCATCACGGTCGCCCACTGGGCTGCGCAAGCCAGCGTCAGCCTGCTGCGCCGTGTGCGCGGGGCATTGCTGGTGGCGCCGGCCGATGTCGAGCGGCCAACCTGCTCGCCAGCCTTGCGCAACTTTGCGCCCATTGCCCAGCAGTTGTTGCCGTTCCCGAGCCAGGTGGTCAGCTCCGACAACGATCCGGCGATCAGTGCCCCGCGGGCCATGCAACTGGCGCGGGCCTGGGGCGCCGAGGTGGGTTTTCTTGCCGGGGCCGGGCATATCAACGTCAAGTCCGGGCATCGCCGCTGGGAACAGGGCTTCGCCTACCTGTACCGCTTGCAGAGCCGTCTGGAACAGCACGCCCTTCGCCGCGCCTGATCTCAGGCGCTGACATTTTTTCAGATTCAACGCCCGGCCCCAGGTGCTGAGGGCGGGAGTTTGCTATGAGTATTCACGACACCTTCGGTCAGCCGCTGCTGACCTTTCCTGAGCTGGACAAGAGCCCGCTGAGTATCCGCGCCAAGGCGCTGGTGTTCGTCGATCCGCGTTCACGCCAGTTGCGCGAGGAGCTTGAACTGCTGGCGCCATTGGCGCTGCCGGTGCTGATTCGCGGTGAGACCGGCACCGGCAAGGAGCTGCTGGCGCGGCAGATTCATCGCGCCAGTGATCGTGGCGGCCTGTTCGTGTCGGTCAACTGCGCGGCGATCAGCCCGACCTATGCCGATGCCGAACTGTTCGGCTACACCGCCGGTGCCCACAGTGGCGCGGCCAGTAGCCGGGCCGGCTGGTTCGGTTCGGCCAATGGCGGCACCCTGTACCTGGATGAAATCGCCGACTTGCCGTTGGCCATCCAGGTCAAGTTGCTCGCCGCCCTGGAAAACCGTGAAGTCATCCGCGTCGGTGCCCAACAACCCAACCCTGTCGATGTGCGTCTGGTCGCCGCGTCGAGTATCGACCTGGGCGAGGCGGTCAGTGCCGGCAAGTTCCACCAACGGCTCTACCACTATTTGCGCGAAGGTCAGCTGGAGCTGCCGGCCTTGCGCGAGCGGGTCGGCGATATCCTGCCGTTGGCCGAGTACTTCGTCGGCATCTACAGCCCACGGCTGAACCTGCCGGTGCCGTTGATCAGCGAAGCGGCCCAGCGCGTGCTGGAACTGCACAGCTGGCCGGGCAATACGCGAGAGCTGGAAAACGTCATTCACTTTGCCTTGCTGGTCAGCAGCGGCGATGAAATCCTGCCCCGGCATCTGAACCTGCCAACACCCCTGGAGGCTCTGGCCAGCCAGCTCGATCAGTTATGCCAGCGTGCTGTAGCGGGTGAGCGCAGCGCCTTGCAGAGCTTGCTTGAGCAGACCTTGTTGCGTCTGACACAAGGTGCCGGATAGGTCAATTCAGGATGCGTACGTGTTCCATGTTGAAATGGAATAAGCAGCGAAGTAAAAGATATTGTTCCGGCATAAAAAATCTCGGTATTGTCCGCTCCAAGCCAGCTAGCAAAGTGCTGGCAACCTAATTTTGCCGTCGCCCGATGGCCCTGTATTCGAATAAGGACTGCGCATGAAAAAGGCTCTGTTGTTCACCGCTCTGGCGGCCGCTCTGTCGGTTGCAGGATTCGCCCATGCAGGCGAGAAGCTGGTGGTTGCCGCCACCCCTGTACCGCACGCCGAAATCCTTGAGCTGATCAAACCGACCCTGGCCAAAGAAGGTGTGGACCTTGAGATCAAGGTGTTCACCGACTATGTGCAGCCAAACGTACAAGTTGACCAGAAGCGTCTGGATGCCAACTACTTCCAGACCCTGCCGTACCTGAAGAACTTCAACGAAGGTAAAGGCACGCATCTGGAAACCGTCATCGGCGTTCACGTCGAGCCGTTCGGTGGCTACTCGAAGAAGGTCAAAAGCCTGAGCGAGCTGAAAGACGGCGCTATTGTTGCCATTCCTAACGAAGGCAGCAACAGCGGCCGTGCCCTGCTGCTGCTGCAGAAGGCTGGCCTGATCACGCTGAAGGATCCGAAAAACGCCCTGGCAACGCCAAAAGACATCGCCGAGAACCCGAAGAAGCTGAAGTTCCGCGAGCTTGAGTCGGCCATGCTGCCGCGTGTTCTGGACCAGGTCGACCTGGACATGATCAACACCAACTACGCGCTGGAAGCGGGTCTGAACCCGGCCAAGGACGCGCTGGTAATTGAAGGCTCCGATTCGCCATACGTGAACTTCCTGGTTGCCCGCCCGGACAACAAGGACAGCGATGCGATCCAGAAGCTGGCCAAGGCCCTGACCAGCCCTGAAGTGAAAACCTTCATCGAGAAGAAATACAGCGGCGCAGTACTGCCGGCGTTCTAAGTAACCCCAGCTACACCCCCTAACTGGTGGGAGCGGGCTTGCCCCGCGATTGCAATGTGCCTGACACAGCGCGATCGCGGGGCAAGCACGCTCCCACAGTTGTTTCTACACATTGAATATTTCGGTTAGCTGTTTGGGTGATATCAATATGCAATAAAGGTATTTAAATAATTATTTTTATACCTTTAGAGTCTTAGTCATTGTGCTCACCCGCACTGACAACCCCTGTGTAGAGCGGCCCGTTTACCCTCGGGCCGATCCGAGATCCTCTCATGAGTTTCGATGTCGCCTTCATCCTCAGCACGCTACCGGCGTTCCTCAAAGCCGTCGGCGTTACCCTGCAGGTCGGCCTGATCGCCATTTCCACCTCTTTGCTGGTGGCACTGATCAACGCCGCCATCCTGGTCTACCGCACGCCGTACCTGCAGCGCCTGGTGCAACTTTACGTGGAACTGGCGCGCAACACGCCGCTGCTGATCCAGCTGTTCTTCGTCTACTTCGCTTTGCCGACTCTAGGCCTGAAGATTTCCGGCTTCGCCGCCGCGATCATCACCATGACCTTTCTCGGCGGCGCCTACCTGACCGAAGTGCTGCGGGCCGGTGTCGAGGCGGTTTCCCAGGCGCAGCTGGAGTCGGGACGCTCGATCGGTCTGTCCGACGGCCAGCTGCTGCGTTATGTGATCCTGCCGTCGCTGTTCGCCAACTTCGTCTTCCTGCTCAAGGAAACCACCGTGGTCTCGGCGGTGGCGGTGCCGGAAATCCTCTACACCACCAAGAGCTACATCGCGCTGTATTACAAAACCTACGAGATGCTCGCGGTGCTGACGCTGATCTGCGTATTGCTGTTCCTGCCATTGTCGCTGCTGCTCAGCCGCCTGGAACGGAGGCTGCAACATGGCCAGTTCGGGTCTTGAGTTGTTGCTGGTGTCCTTGCCGCAACTGAGCAAGGGCGCCGCGCAGACATTGGCGATTTCGGCGCTGGGGATCGTCTTCAGTACCTTCGGCGGCGTGCTCTACGGGGTGCTGGCAAGCCTGAACCTGCGCAGCCTGAATGTGGCCCTGCGGATCTATCTGGAACTGTTCCGGGCGATCCCGGTGCTGGTCTGGTTGTACCTGCTGTTCTTCGGTCTGCCGATCTTTTTTGCCCTGAGCATTCCCAGTTTCTGGTGCGCAGTACTGGTGTTGTCGTTGTGGGGCGCCAGTGAGGTGGGCGAGGTGGTACGCGGCGCCTTGCGTTCGTTGCCCCGCGGCCAGCGCGAGGCTGGCTTGTCGATTGGCCTGTCTGCCTGGCAGCTGTATGGCTATGTGTTGCTGCCACAGGCACTCAAGCGCATGACGCCGCCGACTATCAACATCTACACACGGATCATCAAGACCAGCTCGCTGGCGGTGTTGATCGGAGTGGTCGATGTCATCAAGGTCGGCCAGCAGATCATCGAACGCACCTACGAATCGGTGCTGATCTACGGCGCGCTGTTCCTGTTTTTCTTTTTCATCTGCTATCCGCTCTCGGCTGCTTCGCGCGCCCTTGAGCGCCGCTGGACACACGCATGAGCGCACTGATCGAGTTCAAGGGCTTCAACAAATACTTCGGCGACCAGCAGGTGCTGAACAACATCGACCTGCAGGTGCGCAGCGGCGAAGTGGTGGTGATCCTCGGCCCCAGCGGCTGCGGCAAGAGCACCTTGCTGCGTTGCCTGAACGGCCTGGAAATCGCCCACAGTGGTCACTTGCGCCTGGCCGGTGACGAACTGCTCGACCCGCGCACCGACTGGCGCCAGGTACGTCAGCGAGTGGGCATGGTGTTCCAGAGCTATCACCTGTTCGGCCACATGAGCGTGATCGACAACCTGTTGCTCGGCCCGCTCAAGGTACAGAAGCGTGAGCGTCACCAAGCCCTGGCTCAGGCCGAAGCGTTGTTGGCCCGCGTGGGATTGCTGGACAAACGTGATGCTTATCCACGTCAGCTCTCCGGCGGCCAGCAACAGCGCATCGCGATTGTTCGCTCGTTGTGCATGAACCCCGAAGTGATGCTGTTCGACGAGGTCACCGCAGCCCTCGACCCGGAGATGGTCAAGGAGGTGCTGGAGGTGATCCAGGGCCTGGCCCGTGACGGCATGACCCTGCTGATCGTGACCCATGAAATGGCCTTCGCTCGAGCGGTGGCCGACCGCATCGTGTTCATGGAGGCCGGCAGGATCCTTGAACAGCGCGACCCCGAGAGCTTCTTTACGAACCCGCAGACCGCACGCGCGCAGCAGTTTCTGGAGAAATTCTCCTTTGTAGAAAGCCTGCCCAAAACGCCCGCAAAGGAATTGTCATGAAAACTGCCAAGACATCGAAACTGCTGTTGTCCCTGTTCAGCCTGGCCCTGTTGGCCGGCTGCAACAAGGCTGAAGAACCGGCCAAGCCTGCTGCCAGCGGTGCAGCTCCGGCCACCAGCTATCTGGAAACCATCAAGGCCCGCGACAAACTGATTGTCGGCGTGTTCACCGACAAACCACCGTTTGGCTTCGTCGACGAGAGCGGCCGCTATGTCGGTTTCGACACCGACATCGGCCGTCAGCTGGCCAAGTCGTTGCTCGGTGACGAGAACAAGATCGAGTTCGTGGCAGTTGAGCCGGCCAGCCGGATTCCGTTCCTGCAAAGCGACAAAGTTGACCTGATTCTCGCCAACATGACCGTAACCCCGGAGCGCAAGGAAGCGGTGGAGTTCACCAACCCCAACCTGCGCGTTGCAGTACAGGCCCTGGTGCCGGAAGGCAGCGAGGTGAAGCATCTGGATGACCTGGCCGGCAAGACCACCATCGTCACCACCGGCACTACCGCCGATATCTGGCTGACCAAGAACCACCCGGACTGGAAACTGCTCAAATTCGAGAAGAACTCCGAATCGCTGCAAGCGTTGGCCAATGGCCGTGGCGATGCCTATGCCCAGGACAACCTGATCCTGTTCAGCTGGTCGAAGCAGAATCCGGGCTATCGCGTGCTGGAAGAGAAACTGGGTGAAGAGGCACCGATTGCGCCAGCGGTGAAGAAAGGCAATATCGAGCTGCGTGACTGGGTCAACGCCGAACTGGCGCGTCTGGGTGAGCAGAAGTACCTGCTCAAACTGTACGACCAGTATGTGCGCAAAGAACTGAGCGACGACACCAAGCCTGAGAGCGTGATTGTCGAAGGCGGCAAGTGGCAGGGTTGATCTATTGAACTCATCGCGGGGCAAGCCCGCTCCCACAGGACCGGTGGGGGCGGGCTTGCCCCGCGATGGGGAAACTTCACCACGGGGCACCCGCGGCACTACCCCCCCCGCCCCTCCCCCTCCCCCTCCCCCCCCCCCCCGATAGGGCTTACTTCCCTGGCACCAACTTCAACGTACTCTGCGCCGGAATCACCCCCATCTGCGCCTTGTGATACTGCCCATCAATGTAGTCCTTGGCCTGGTCGGCATAGTGCCGGTCGAACAGCACGCCACTTTGCCCGACCGGGTTGATGGTCAGGGCTTGCCCCGCATCGGCGAAGTCGATCAGGCGCCGGGTCGAAGGACCATAGGTAACCGGCCAGGGCGCCGGACCGATCTTCGCCGACAGATTGTTCGGCACTTCATGACTGCCAGGCGCTGCGAAGGCGCCGACATTGAACAGCAGGTTCAGCGGCTTCTGCAGACCCAGCGGATGGTTGTGGGTCAGCGTATGCGCCTTGCCCCATTGCCAGCTGGCAGGATCATCGCCCAAGGTCTCGCGCAGGTGTGCAAGGTTGGCCTGCCAGGCCCGTTTGACTGCGTCGGTACGGCTACCATGCTCGCTGCTGCCGTGCAGCCCCCACCAAGGTGACTCGGCATCTGCGGCCAGGCGCGGGATGGCCGCATCGATGACCCGGGTGCTGATCAGAGTCTGGAACCAGGCATCGCCGAGCTCGTCATGCATGGCCGCGTACGCCAGGTCGTAGAGGAACTGGTTGAACAGGGTGGCACTGACCGAGTCCAGCGGGTAGTCGCCGTTCCAGCTCGCCAACTGTTCGACCAGCTCCTTCTCCTGGTCGCCTGAGGCCACCTCGCGCAGGACTCCCAATAGCGGTGCGAGGGTGCGCGAACCATAGTCGGTGGCGGTGTCGAGCTGCAGCGCCTGGCTGTTTTGCGTATCCCATTTGACCTGCGCATCGGCCAGGTGACGGTTCAGCTGTTGGCCGCGGTCGGCAAGGTTGTAGTAACCCGGAATCGGCATGGCCGCAGGCGGCTGATAGTTGGCCGAGACGATGTAGCCGCTGGCCGGGTTTTCCGCCTGCGGGTTGGCGCTGAACGGGTAGAAGCCGAGTTTGTCCGCCTGGGCAGTGCTGCCGTCGAGGATGAACGACGGGTTGACCCCGTCCGGACGAATCGGCAACTGCGCCGCCGCCCACCAGCCGATGTCACCGCTGGCATTGGCCCACACCAGGTTGAGGCCGGGCGCCTGGATCTTCGCGGCGGCGCTGCGCATCTTGTCCAGGGTGTCGGCGCGGTTGACCTGGTAGAAGCCTTCAAGGATAGGGTTCTCGGTTTCCAGGAAAGCCCACCACATGGCGATCGGGGTGGGCCCGGCGTTGGCACCGATCACGTCATTGACGATCGGGCCGTGCGGCGAGCGGCGCAGGGTAATGGTCAGCGGCTCCTCGCCCTTCACCGCGATGGTTTCCTGGGTAACGCTCAAGTCTTGCCACAGGCCGTTGATGCGCACCTGGTTAGCGTTGGCCGGATTGACCTGCTCGGCGATCAGGTCGACATCGTCGTTCTGGAACATGGTCAGGCTCCAGCCGAATGCGCGGTTGTGCCCCAGTGACGCGAAGGGGTTGAGCGCCTGGTGATAGCCGTAGAGGTTGAAACCGGGCGCCGACAGTTCGGCTTCGTACCAGACCGCAGGCACGGCAAAACTGATATGCGGGTCTCCAGCCAGTAAGGGCTTGCCGCTGCGCGTGCGGCTGCCGGAGACGGCCCAGGCATTGCTGCCTTCGTACTGGGGAATGCCGGCTGCGCTCAGGGCGTGCTGGCTGACCTGGGCGAGGTGCTCCAGGCTTTTCCAGTCTGCGTCGGCAAGCGGCGGGCTGCTGTGCAACGCCCCTTCAGGATTCCAGTCGAGATCGAAGACCTTGAGGTACTCACTACCCAGCTGGTCGCGCACATAGGTCAACACCGGCTCGGTGCGAAAGGCGGCGGCAAAGCTGTAGGCCATGTAGCCGGCAATGCTCAGGGTGTCCTGGGCGGTGAACGGTCGTGGGGTGATGCCCAGTACATCGAATTCCATCGGCTTGGGATGGCTGTCCTGCCAGGCGTTTACGCCCTCGAGGTAGGCCTGCAGTGCGAGCCAGGCCGGCGCCTGTTTATCCTGGTGTTCGACGTAACGCTCGGCCTGCTCACGAATGCGCAGGCTGCGGAACAGGGTATCGGTGGGCACCAGCTTGCTGCCGAGTACTTCGGCCAGTTCGCCGCGGGCCAGGCGGCGGATGATCTCCATCTGGAACAGGCGGTCCTGAGCGTGTACATAACCCAGCGCGCGGTACAGATCGGTCTCGTTGGTGGCCTCGATATGCGGTACGCCGCGCTCGTCATAGCGCACGCTCACCGGGGCCTGCAGGCTGGCCAGGGCCACCTCGCCCTGGCGCTGCGGCAGCTTGCCCTGCACGTACCAGTAACCGCCGCCAGCTGCTGCGGCAATGACCACAGCGAGGAAGGTCAGGCTGCGCTTCATCAGGACTCCTTGTGCTTTTTAGCGGATTTTGTGGTCCGATCATCGAGGTAAATTCGGACAGAGAATAGCCCCAAAGGAGTGAAGATGAATCTCAGTGAAAAGCAGAAGATGCTCAGCGGCCAGCTCTATCACGCCAGCTGCCCGGAACTGCAGGCCGAGCAGATCGCCAACAAGCACTGGATGCAGCGCTACAACAACAGCGCTGAACTACTCAACGAACAGCGTCATAAATTGCTGGTCGAGCACTTCAAGGTGGTCGGCGACGGCGCCGTGATTCGTCCGCCGTTCTATTGCGACTACGGCTACAACATCAGTGTTGGCAGCAACGTGTTCATGAACTTCAACTGCGTGATCCTCGATGTCTGCCCGGTCAGTATCGGTGACGATTGCCAGATCGGCCCGGCGGTGCAGATCTATGCCGCCGACCACCCGCTGGACCCGAAGGTACGTCGCAGTGGCCTGGAAAGTGGCCGGCCGGTGAAGATCGGCAACAACGTCTGGATTGGCGGCGGGGCGATCATCCTGCCCGGGGTAACGGTGGGCGATAACGCCGTGATCGGCGCCGGCAGCGTGGTGACCCGCGATGTGCCGGCCCGGGCGACGGTGGTGGGCAATCCGGCGCGCTTGCGCTAGGGCGTCCAGGGGCAGTAGCAACCCATCGCCATCGTGTGGGTCGCGCTGACTGTCCGGCCTTGGCTCAAGGCCAGCAGGATCGGCTCGATGAAGCTGTTGCTCGAGTTACACGTCGCCCCTTCGCTGTAGGGGCCGAAGTAGGCCAGCTTGCCCTGGCGGTCCCAGATCGCCACGCCTGGGCTGGCCGGCAAGTGTTCGGCACCGGGCAGTTGCGCCAGTGGTTTGAGTGCGCTGAGGGTGTTTGGCAACTGTCCACGGCTGCCGGGCTTTTGCACCACGTAGAACTCCACGCCCTGGGGCGCGAAATGCTCGATCAGTTCCGCCAGGTGCTGCTGATTGCCGACGTTGCACGGGCAGGCCGGGTCCCAGAAGTGCACCAGGCGGATTGCTCCGGGACCGGCGATTGCCTCTGGCAATTGCAGGCGATCACCCGAGAACAGGGCAGTCTGGTTGTCGAAGGTGCGCAGATAGCGACTCTGGAAACTGTCGTAGGCCCACCACAAACCTGCGGCGCAAAGGGCGGCGGTCAGCAGGCCGAGCAGGGTTCGGGTGGGGGACGCGAGCATGAGGGCAAAATCCGAAAAAAGTCGCCTAGCTTGCCATGCCGGTGGCGACAGCTGAATATCACAGGTCAATATCCCGTATTTGCTGTCTGGAAGTTCTCTATGCCTGCGTCATTTCAACCCGACTCGTTACGCGCCAGCTTGTCTTTGCTGACGGCGCGCCAGCCGTTGTCGACCCAGGCCCAGGCCTACCAGCGCTACTACGGGCTTGATCTACCGGCGCGCAAGGACTCGCCGCAGCGCTGGCTGGGGCGCTTCGAGGCGGCGGGTTTCGAGCTGGTCGGGCAAGTCTGGCTACCTGCCGCACCGGTGGCGACGCTGGTGTTGTTGCATGGGTTCTACGATCACATGGGCCTGTACCGGCATGTGGTCGACTGGGCGCTGGACCAGAATTACGCGGTGATCGCCTGCGACTTGCCGGGGCACGGCCTGTCCAGTGGTGAACGGGCCAGCATCGACGACTTTGGCGCCTACCAACAGGTGCTGCAGGCTCTCTTCGAGCAGGGGCGAGCCCTGGAACTGCCGCAGCCTTGGCATCTATGCGGGCAGAGTACCGGCGGGGCGATTGTCATTGATCATGTGCTCCACGAGGGCGTGCAAAGCCCGGCCCAGGGCGAGGTGATCCTGCTGGCGCCCTTGGTGCGGCCACGTGCGTGGCGCTGGTCGAAACTCAGCTATCACCTGTTGCGACCGTTCGTAAAAGGCATCGAGCGACGCTTCAGTGCCAACAGCAATGATCCAACTTTCCTGCCATTTCTGCAGGCCGACCCGTTGCAGCCGCGGCGTCTGCCGACCGCCTGGGTCGGGGCGCTGGTGGACTGGGTCAAACGCATCGAGGCGGCGCCGGTCAGTACGCGGCGGCCGTTGATTATCCAGGGAGAGTCCGACATGACCGTGGACTGGCCACACAACCTTCGGGTGTTGCGGGAGAAGTTCGCCGCGCCCGAGATTCTGCTGATTCCCGAGGCGCGTCACCATCTGGCCAATGAGCTGCCGGCGATCCGTCAGCGCTACTTCGACTTCATCGACCAGCGCCTGGGCTGATCACTTCAGGTCCGAAGTGTTCTGCCCAACTGCCAGGCCAGCGCGGATGGCGGCCAGGGCGGCCTTGTAGTACGCCTTACCCTCTGCCGATTCGGCAAAGGTGGCGAACTCATCCAGCTCTGCATCAGACAGGTCGCGATAGACATACAGCAGGGTATTGTTCAGTTCGCTGCCGATCTGCTGCATCAGGCGCTGGCGTTGACCGTCAAGCAGGCTCTGGGCCTGACCACCACCGAGCAGGCCGGGGATCATCTGGCTGAGGCTGTCGGCAGCTACTCCGGCGATGGCCAGGCTGACTTCGGCACCGGCTTCGCGGGCGGGCAGGGCCTGGGCCAGGTGGCCGATGATCAGCAGTCGGTTGTCGCTGGCTTCGATCTTGGGCAAGCCCTTGGCGTTCTTGGCCAACTGGTCACGGCGGGTGGCCAGCAACTCGGCGGCAACGATCTTGCGTCCCAGCGCAGACTGGAAAAATGCCAGCGCAGGATTCGGGTTGTTCAGGTGAGCGCGCAACTGTGCCTGCGCGCGCTTGTCCACGGCCTGGGCCTGAAAGCGCTGGTTGCTGTTGTTGACCAGCGCTTGGTAAACAGCGGGCGGCAGGCTATTGCGATAGCGCTGCTGGGCGGCATCGAGGGCATCGGTAAAGTGGGCACGCTGCTCAGGCCAGCCAGCGACCTTGTAGAGTTGGTCGAGACTGTCTGCCCAGACAGGCGTGGTGCTAATCATCATTAACAAAAAAAACAAACGGCGCATTCAGGACTCCTGTCGGCAGGGCGCTATTGTCTTGGCCTGGCCGGGCTTTGTCGAGAAGCCATTGCATACTCTCGGCCAAGTGGCGCTGTCGGTTTTCGCAGCAGATGGATACTATGCGCGCCATGCCCCTATCTTCTGATCACCCGCTGCTGTTGCGCATTGTCGACGACCTGGCCACCCGTGGCTGGTCGCAGCAGGACATCTTTCTTCCAGCGTCTCTGACCCTGGCGCTCGCGGCTGAGTGTCGTACCCGCGCCGCAGAGGGCGAGCTGGCGCCTGCAGCGGTAGGACGGGGAGCGACCCAGGAAGTGCGCGAGGGTATTCGCGGCGACCATATCCAGTGGCTGGAGCCCGGCCAGGCCGAATGCTGCGACCAATACCTGGAGCTGATGGACAGCCTGCGCGAAGCGCTCAACCGCGGCTTGTTCCTGGGGCTCGAAGACTTCGAATGTCATTTTGCCCTGTACCCACCAGGGGCGTTCTATCGCAAGCATCTGGACCGTTTCCGCGATGATGACCGGCGCACGGTTTCGGCGGTCATCTACCTCAACCCGGATTGGTTGCCCGAAGACGGCGGGCAGTTGCGCATGAGCCTGAAGGACGGCGTGGAGCACGATGTGCAGCCGGTTGGTGGCTGCCTGGTGGTGTTCCTTTCCGGTGATATTCCCCATGAAGTGCTGCCGGCCCGGCGCGAGCGTCTGTCGGTCACTGGCTGGTTCCGCCGTCGTGGCAACGAGCCGTTCTAAGCCGCACAAAGTGCTGGTCAGCGCCTGTCTGCTGGGACAGCCGGTGCGCTATGACGGGCGCGCCAGCGGTCACCCTGATTTATTGCAACGCTGGCAGCGCGAAGGCCGCATCGTGCCTTTGTGTCCCGAGGTAGCGGGCGGACTACCGACGCCACGACCACCTGCCGAGATCCCCGGCGGTCAGGGCAGTGCCGTGCTGGATGGCGAGGCGCAGGTGGTTACGGTTGCAGGAGAGGATGTCAGTGCGCAGTTTCTGGCCGGTGCGCAGCTGGCGCTGGAGCTGGTGCGGCGTCATGGCATCCGTATCGCGGTGCTCAAGTCGGGCAGCCCTTCGTGCGGCAACGTGCTTGTTTATGACGGTACCTTCAGTGGCAGCAAAGTCACCGGCGAAGGGGTGACCACCGCCTTGCTGCGACGGGAAGGGGTGCAGGTGTTCAGTGAGTTGGAGCTTGAAGCGGCGGAGCAGGCGTTGAGACAGCTTTAACTCCATCGTGGGGCAAGCCCGCTCCCACAGGACCGGTGGGGGCGGGCTTGCCCCGCGATGCTTTTACTCCTTCGGCGGCTTGCTGGCATCCATTCCAAACCATTTCTCTGACAGTGCTTTCAGCCGACCGTCAGCCTTGATGCGCTGCAGGGCGTTATCCACTGCGCTGTGGAATGCCGGGTTACCTTTCTGGAACGGAATCGCCAGGCTCAGGATCGGCCCGACAGTGGCGCCTTCGGTTACCGGCTGCTGGCTGTCGCGAATGGCATAGGGCACCAGCAGGCGGTCGCTGATGGCCGCGTCAATCTGGTCATTGGCAACGTCCTTGATTGGCTGGGTGGCATCTGGATAGCTGCGCAGATCGACCCCTTCGACGCTTCGCGCCTGCTCGGCGAACTGGCTGCCTTGGACCACACCGAGGCTGTGGCCCTTGAGGGCTTCGAGGCTGGCCAGCGGGCGTTTCTCTTCCTTGCGTACAATCAACTGGGCACTGGAATAACTGTAGGGCTCACTAAAGTCCAGGCGCTCCTTGAGCTCGGGCGTAGCGGCGACCTGGTTGAGGGCAATGTCGTACTTGCCACTTTCCACGCCCGGCAGCAAATCGTCGCGAGTGGTCACGACGAACTCGGCACGTACATCCAGTTCGTTGGCCAGGGCCTGGCCGAGTTCGACTTCAAAGCCCGTCAGCTTGCCTTCATCTTTGAAGTTGAACGGTGGCATGTTGGCTTCGACAGCGATGCGCAACTCGCCCCGGTCGTTCATATCATCGATCAGTTCGGCATGTGCCCACGGGCTGAGCAAAGTGGCAACTAGTATCCCTATGGTCAAACGCATCGAGGTCCCTTGGATTCATTGGCAGTGAGAAAGATCGCCGCGGCTTTGTGATGATGCCACGGTCGAGCGCAACTTAGGACAGCATCGATTGTAGGATGTTAGCCACAGGTGGAAATATTTTCTGTGCGAAATTTCGGATATGTTCTGATTCAATTGATCTATGGTTACAAGCCATTGCCTTTCGTTTTACCGGTATGGTTGAAAGGTTACTGAAGAAAAGAATCACAGGAGAAGTGAATGAAAAGCCTAGTTTCGCGTGCAGCCGTCGCCGGTCTGTTGATGGGGGTCTCGGCGTTCGCCGCTGCCGCCGAAGGCCTGAAGAGCCAGGAGCCGCCGAAAGACGCCAAGGTCTTCATCGTTTCCCCGGCTGATGGCGCGACGGTCGACAAGACCTTCACGGTCAAATTCGGCATCGAGGGCATGGAGCTCAAGCCTGCGGGCGATCAGACCCCGCACAGCGGCCATCACCACTTGCTGGTAGACGTTGACAAAGAGCCGGCCGCCGACACGGTACTGCCTACCAGCCTGCTCCCGGAAAACAAGGCGCCACTGCCTGCCGGTCCGCAAGTTCTGCACTTCGGCAAAGCGCAGACCGAAGTCGAACTGACCCTGACCCCAGGCAAACACACCCTGCAACTGGTGCTGGGTGACAAGTTCCACGTGCCGTTCAAGCCAAGCGTTGAATCGAAGAAGATCACCGTTACGGTCAAGTAAGGGTTGAAAGCATCGCGGGGCAAGCCCGCTCCCACAGGTATTTATTAACCTGTGGGAGCGGGCTTGCCCCGCGAT
>NZ_JBMOWO010000114.1:0-120247 GCF_049310525.1 Pseudomonas sp. GZD-222 | reverse complement strand
GGGAATCCCCCTGCATGGGTAGGTTGGTGGACGGGGGGGGGTCGCTCCCCCCCGCGATTTGTTGCCAGAAGAACTTAGAACAGTACGCGGGAACGGATAGTGCCCTTGACGTGTTGCAGTTTTTCTTGCGCCAGATCCGAGTACTCGGCATCAACGTCGATTACTACATAACCGACTTTCTCGTTGGTCTGCAGGAACTGACCGGAGATGTTGATCGCGTTTTCGGCGAAGACTTTGTTGATCTCGCTGAGTACGCCCGGAATGTTTTCGTGGATGTGCAGCAGACGGTGCTTGCCCGGGTGAGCCGGCAGGGCCACTTCAGGGAAGTTGACCGACGATACCGAAGTACCGTTGTCGCTGTACTTGACCAGTTTCTCGGCCACTTCCAGACCAATGTTGGCCTGGGCTTCGGCGGTGGAACCACCGATGTGCGGGGTCAGGATCACGTTGTCCAGGCCACGCAGCGGGCTTTCGAACTGCTCGTCGTTGGAGCGCGGCTCGACCGGGAACACGTCGATGGCGGCGCCGATCAGGTGCTTGTCCTTGATCGCGGCAGCCAGGTGATCCAGCTCGACCACGGTCCCGCGGGCGGCGTTGATCAGGATCGAGCCTTTCTTCATCGCGCGGATTTCTTTCTCGCCGATCATCCACTGGGTGGACGGCAGTTCAGGCACGTGCAGCGAGACGATGTCGGCCAGGCCCAGCAGCTCGTTCAGGCTCGCGACCTGAGTGGCGTTGCCCAGCGGCAGTTTGGTCAGCGGGTCGAAGAAGAACACCTGCATGCCCAGGCTTTCGGCCAGGACCGACAGCTGCGTACCGATCGAGCCGTAGCCGACGATGCCCAGCTTCTTGCCGCGGATTTCGAAGGAGTTGGCCGCGCTCTTGATCCAGCCACCACGGTGGCAGGAAGCGTTCTTCTCCGGGATGCCGCGCAGCAGCAGGATTGCTTCGGCCAGTACCAGCTCGGCAACCGAACGGGTGTTGGAGTACGGCGCGTTGAACACGGCGATACCGCGCTCGCGGGCCGCGTCCAGATCAACCTGGTTGGTACCGATGCAGAAACAGCCGACAGCGACCAGTTTCTTGGCGCAGTCGAAAACCTCTTCGGTCAGTTGAGTGCGCGAGCGGATGCCGATGAAGTGGGCATCAGCGATCTTTTCTTTCAACTCGGCGTCTGGCAGAGAACCGGTGAGGTACTCGATGCTGGTATACCCGGCGGCCTTGAGGACGTCCACGGCGGATTGGTGGACGCCTTCGAGAAGAAGGAACTTGATCTTGCTCTTATCGAGAGAAGTCTTGCTCATCTGCGTAAACCTGTGTCCCGGAGAAAAATGGCAGGGAAGTGAAGCTCTCGCAGCATCGGCTTAAAGCTCGATCAGCGGGGGGCGTATGCTAGCATGAGTACCCCCCGATACGCCCATCCCTGGCACGTGAAGAGTGCTCAGGGTGACTATGAATAGTTCGAGAGTTCTGTCGATGACCGATTCTGCGCTGCTTGATGAGCTGATGACCCTGGTTGAGCCTGGCAAGATGCTGACCGATGCGGTTTCCCTCGAGACTTACGGCAAGGATTGGACCAAGCACTTTGCCCCGGCGCCGCTGGCCATCGTGTTTCCGAAAAGTACCGAGCAGGTCCAGGCCATCGTGCGCTGGGCCAACCAGCACAAGGTTGCCCTGGTGCCTTCAGGCGGACGAACGGGCCTCTCCGCAGCGGCGGTGGCGGCCAATGGCGAAGTGGTGGTGTCCTTCGACTATATGAACCAGATTCTCGCCTTCGATGAGTTCGACCGTACCGTGGTCTGCCAGCCGGGCGTTGTAACTGAACAGCTGCAGAACTTTGCCGAAGACAAGGGGCTGTATTATCCGGTCGACTTCGCCTCTGCAGGTTCCAGCCAGATTGGCGGCAATATCGGCACCAATGCCGGCGGTATCAAGGTTATTCGCTACGGTATGACCCGTAACTGGGTGGCTGGCCTGAAGGTCGTCACCGGTACTGGCGACCTGCTGGAGCTGAACAAGGACCTGATCAAGAACGCCACCGGCTACGACCTGCGCCAGCTGTTCATTGGCGCCGAAGGCACCCTGGGGTTTGTGGTCGAGGCAACCATGCGCCTGGATCGCGCGCCGAACAACCTCACTGCGATGGTCCTCGGCACTCCGGATTTCGACTCGATCATGCCGGTGCTGCACGCCTTTCGCGACAAGCTCGACCTTACTGCCTTCGAATTCTTTTCCGACAAGGCCCTGGCCAAGATCATGGGCCGCGGCGACGTTCCCGCGCCGTTCGACACCCCGTGCCCGTTCTATGCGCTGCTGGAATTCGAAGCCAGTACTGAAGAAGTGGCCAATGCCGCCCTGGCGACTTTCGAGCACTGCGTGGAGCAGGGTTGGGTGCTGGACGGGGTGATGAGCCAGAGTGAGCAGCAGCTGCAGAACCTGTGGAAACTGCGCGAGTACATCTCCGAAACCATCTCGCACTGGACGCCCTACAAAAACGATATTTCGGTCACTGTGTCGAAAGTACCGGCTTTTTTGCACGATATCGACGCGATCGTCGCAGAAAGCTACCCGGATTTCGAAGTGGTCTGGTATGGCCATATCGGTGACGGCAACCTGCACCTGAACATCCTCAAGCCCGATGCCCTGAGCAAGGACGAGTTCTTTGCCAAGTGCGCTACGGTGAACAAGTGGGTGTTCGAGATCGTGCAACGCTACAACGGCTCGATTTCTGCCGAGCACGGGGTCGGCATGACCAAGCGTGATTACCTCACCTACAGCCGCTCGCCCGTGGAAATTCAATACATGAAAGCGGTGAAGGCGGTGTTCGATCCGAACGGGATCATGAACCCGGGCAAGATCTTCGCCGTCGAGTAAGTCAAAGGCACAAGAGCTTCCAATAGCGCCAGGAGTCGGTAATGAGCTATCAGCACCAGTATGTAGACGGCACGCGTATTCACTTTCCCCTGGGCAAGGTGGTGTGCATCGGGCGCAACTATGCCGAGCACGCCAAGGAGCTGGACAACCCGATCCCCACCGAGCCGCTGCTGTTTATCAAGCCAGGCAGCTGTGTGGTGCCGCTGGACAGCGGCTTCAAGATCCCGGCCGAGCGCGGTTCGGTGCACTATGAGGCGGAAATCGCCGTGCTGTTGGGCAAGTCGCTGTCGCCCGAGCCCAGTGAAGAAGAAGTACTCGACGCCATTTCCGGCTTCGCCCCGGCCCTGGACTTGACCCTGCGCGACCTGCAGGCTCAATTGAAGGAAAAGGGCCTGCCGTGGGAGCGCGCCAAGTGCTTCGATGGCGCTTGCGTGCTGCCACCCTTTGTCGCTGGTAGCACCTTCGAAGACCTGGCCGATATCGGCATTCGCCTGACCATCAACGGCGAAGTACGCCAGGATGGCAACAGCGCGCTGATGCTCAACCCGATCGTACCGATGATTCAGCACATGGCTTCGCAGTTCGGCCTGCAGGCTGGCGATGTGATCCTGACCGGCACGCCAGTGGGCGTTGGTCCGCTCAATCCGGGCGACGAACTGGTGCTGGAATTGCCAGGTGTCAGCCGCTTTGAAAGCAACGTGTTGTAACCCCTGAGGGCAGCCAGTCACGCTGGCTGCCCTACGCTCTATCGCCGTTTGCCATTTTTTTCACAATCAATCCGGATAATGCTTGCCGACCTGGCTCTGCGAACGTGCCGGTAATGTGTTATTAAACTGGCAAAAAAGAGCATTCATCCCATGGCCACTCCTGTTCCCTCCAGTAAATCCGTGCCGTCTGCGCGAAAACGCGGGCTCGCCTTGCGTTGGTCGACCTGGTTGGCTGCGGCAGCAATCATTGGATATGGCGTGGCCATTGCCATGCACTGGGATGATCGCGGGCTGTTGTGGATGAAGGAGCGCTTTGAAAGCCCGGTGGAGCAGCAGGCGAGCATCTGGTTGCCGGACTACCAGGTCGACATCGACGCCAAGGTCTTGCCGGGTATGGAAGACGACGAAGCGTCCGACCTGACCTACAACCCGGTCAGCAAAACCCTGTTCTCGGTCATGGGCAAGAATCCCTTCCTGGTCGAGTTGAACCTCGACGGCGATGTGTTGCGCAAAATGCCTCTGGTGGGCTGGAGCAACCCTGAAGGGGTGGCAGCACTCGAAGGTGGGCGTCTGGCAATTGTCGACGAACGTGATCACAAACTGACCATCGTCACCCTGACGGCCGAAACCCAATCGCTGAATATTGCTGACTTCCCGCAATACGACCTCGGTCCGTCGGAGAACCAGAACAAGGCTTTCGAAGCGATTGCCTGGGATCCTCGGCAGCAGCGCATTGTGCTTGGCGAAGAACGCCCGCCGGCGTTGTTTACCTGGAGCAGCGATGGTCATAGCCCGCTGACCGGCGACAAAAAGCCATTGCCAAGCGAAGAACTCGACCTACGCAACCTCTCGGCCCTGGGCATTGATTCACGTACCGGGCACATGCTGGTGCTGTCCGCCGACTCCAATATGCTGCTGGAGCTGGATGAAACCGGCGAGCAGGTCAGCTTCATGACTCTGCTGGGCGGCTTCAATGGCTTGAACAAGCGCATTCCGCGGGCCGAAGGTGTGGCCATGGACGAGCAGGGCACCCTGTACATCGTCAGTGAACCGAATCTGTTCTATCGTTTCCGTAAACCCTGAGCCGAATTGCAGAATCTTCCTACTCGAAGATTAAGTTTGGCTTCAGTTGGGTATGGTTTGATTCAGGCTGTCCCTTGTCGAGTCTTCCTGAATGCGCCGCTACATTCGTCTGCCGCTGATTTTCCTGGTCCTGAGCCTGTTCGCCCTGCTGCTGGTTGCCGTAGCGGGGCAGCAATATCGCTTGTTCGAGCGCGGCTGGTTCAATATCAAGACCTGGTGGCAGCCTTCCGAGCTGAGTATTGGCCTGGACCAGTATCGCGTGACCATCGAAGCGCAGCCCCTCGAAGGTCTGGATGACGATATCTCCGCACTCACCTTCGATCCTGATCGCAACAGCCTGTTCACCGTGACCAATCAGCGCTCGGAGTTGATCGAGCTGTCGCTGGACGGGCGCATTCTGCGCCGTGTGCCGCTCACTGGTTTCGGTGACCCTGAGGCGGTTGAGTACGTCGGTCCTGGCAGCTACGTGATCACCGATGAGCGTGAGCAGCGCCTGATTCGTGTGCATCTCAACGACAACACGCTATTCCTCGATGCCAAGGATGCCGAGCAACTGACCTTGGGTATTGGCCTGAACGGCAACAAAGGCTTCGAAGGCCTGGCCTACGATTCGGTGGGCAAGCGCCTGTTCGTTGCCAAAGAACGCGATCCGATGCTGATCTATGAGGTGCATGGCTTTCCCCATGAAAACCCCGAGCAGCCTTATGCCGTGCATGTAGTGCAGGACCAGAAGCGTGATTCGCGGTTGTTCGTGCGCGATCTGTCGAGTTTGCAGTTCGATGAGCGCAGCGGCCATTTGCTGGCGTTGTCGGATGAGTCGCAGCTGGTGCTGGAACTGGATGTGCAGGGCAAGCCGCTGAGCAGTATGTCGCTGCGCAAGGGCTTTCAGGGCCTGAAGAAGAGTGTGCCGCAGGCAGAAGGCATCGCCATGGACGATGCCGGGACCATTTACCTGGTCAGTGAGCCGAACCTGTTTTACGTGTTCAAGAAACCGACCGAGTAAACCTCATCGCGGGGCAAGTCGGGTCGCCGCACCGCGATGCTTTTAGACCTTGAGAGTCTTGACCCCTTCAGAAGTCCCCAGCAACAGCAGATCCGCCGGCCGTGCCGCGAACAGGCCGTTGGTGACTACGCCGACAATGGCGTTGATCTGGCTTTCCAGCTCCACCGGGTTGGTGATCTGCAGGTTGTGCACATCGAGGATGATGTTGCCGTTGTCGGTGACCACGCCTTCACGATAAACCGGGTCGCCGCCCAGCTTGACCAGCTGACGTGCCACGTGGCTGCGGGCCATCGGGATCACTTCAACCGGCAGCGGGAAGGCGCCCAGTACCGGTACCAGCTTGCTGGCGTCGGCGATGCAGATGAAGGTCTTGGCCACGGCGGCAACGATCTTCTCGCGGGTCAGGGCGGCGCCACCGCCCTTGATCAGGTTCAGGTGCTCGTCGCTCTCGTCGGCGCCGTCGACATAGAACTCCAGGTCGCTGACAGTGTTCAGCTCATACACCGGAATACCATGACCCTTCAGGCGTGCGGCGGTCGCTTCGGAGCTGGCCACGGCGCCATCGAAGGCCGCCTTGTGCTGGGCCAGGGCGTCGATGAAGCAGTTGGCGGTCGAACCGGTGCCGACGCCGACAATGCTCTTGTCGTCGAGCTTGGGCAGAATGAAATCGACAGCGGCCTGGGCGACAGCCTGTTTGAGTTGGTCCTGGGTCATGCGGGCTCCGAAGCGGGGAGGAGTATCGTGAAGGCGCGTAGTATAGCGGCTAAAACCCCGGACTTGCTGTGGTCGCCCGACAGGGCGCTGGGGTAGACTCGCAAACCCCGCCCAACCGCTCAGTGATGCTTTCCCGATGCTCGAACAGTACGTCAAGAAGATCCTCACCTCGCGTGTTTACGACGTTGCCGTCGAAACCCCGTTGCAGACCGCCGGCCAACTGAGCAAGCGCCTGGGCAACAACATCCTGCTCAAGCGCGAAGACTTGCAGCCGGTGTTCTCTTTCAAGATTCGCGGTGCCTACAACAAGCTGGCCCAGCTGACCCCGGAAGAGCTGGCCCGTGGCGTGGTGACCGCCTCGGCCGGCAACCATGCCCAGGGCGTGGCCCTGGCGGCGCGAGAACTGGGGATCAAGGCAACCATCGTCATGCCCAAGACCACCCCGGAGATCAAGGTTGAAGGCGTGCGCTCGCGCGGTGGCAAGGTCGTACTGCACGGCGATTCGTTCCCGGAAGCGCTGGCCTACTCGCTGAAACTGGTCGACGAAAAGGGCTTCGTGTACATCCATCCCTATGACGATCCGCACACCATTGCCGGTCAGGGCACGGTGGCCATGGAAATCCTGCGCCAGCACCCCGGCCAGCTGGATGCGATCTTCGTTCCAGTCGGCGGTGGCGGCCTGATCGCCGGTATTGCCGCCTACGTGAAGTACTTGCGTCCCGAGATCAAGGTGATCGGCGTCGAGCCGGACGACTCCAACTGCCTGCAGGCCGCCATGGCCGCGGGTGAGCGCGTGGTCTTGCCGCAGGTCGGGTTGTTCGCCGATGGCGTGGCCGTAGCGCAGATCGGCCAGCACACCTTTGACATCTGCAAAACCTATGTGGATGAAGTGGTGACCGTCAGTACGGATGAGATCTGTGCCGCGATCAAGGATATCTACGACGATACCCGCTCGATCACCGAACCTGCCGGCGCACTGGGTGTGGCGGGGATCAAGAAGTACGTCGAGCTCAATGGCGTCCACGGCCAGACCCTGGTGGCGATCGACTCGGGTGCCAACGTCAACTTCGACCGCCTGCGCCATGTTGCCGAGCGTGCCGAGCTGGGTGAAGGCCGCGAAGCCATCATCGCCGTGACCATCCCCGAGCAGCCGGGCAGTTTCAAGGCCTTCTGCGAAGCCATCGGCAAGCGCCAGATCACCGAATTCAATTACCGTTACCATGCCGATGGCGAGGCGCATATCTTCGTCGGCGTGCAGACCCATCCGGACACCGACCCGCGCAGCGCCCTGATCCAGAGCCTCAGCGAGCAAGGTTTTCCGGTACTCGACCTGACCGACAACGAACTGGCCAAGCTGCATATCCGCCACATGGTCGGTGGCCATGCGGCGCGGGTCAGCGACGAGTTGGTGCTGCGTTTCGAGTTCCCGGAGCGTCCGGGGGCGTTGTTCAACTTCCTCAACAAGCTGGGCGGGCGCTGGAACATCTCGATGTTCCATTACCGCAACCATGGCGCGGCCGATGGTCGCGTGGTGGCAGGCCTGCAAGTTCCGGATGATGAGCGCCACCTGGTCCCAGCCGCCCTGGCCAAGATCGGCTACCCGTACTGGGATGAAACCGACAATCCGGCGTACCGGCTGTTCCTGGGCTGAACAGCTAAGCTCAGGACAGCTCACAAGGAAGCAATGACATGGAATACCTGACTACTCTCAAGGTCCTGCACATCTCGGCCACCGTGCTGTTGCTGGGCAGTGCCCTGGGGCTGGCGATCTGGACCTGGTTGGCGCGGCGTAAAGGCGACACGACAGCAGCAAGCCGACTGATGCAGCGGCCGCTGGTGTTTGTCTGGCTGTTGATGGGCATCTGCCTGGTCAGCATGCCGTTCACCGGCTGGTGGCTGGTGCACCTGATTGGCTGGCCGTTGGGCCAGACCTGGGTGCTGGGCTCCAGTGTGATCTACACCTTCGGCGCGTTCAGCTGGTTCTGGCTGTTGGCGCGGGTCAATCGCCTGCGCACGGCACCGGCGGTGGGTAACCCGAAGTTCACCCTGGCGCTGGCGGTGTTCAGTGGTGTGTGTTTCATCGCTATCGCCGGCCTGATGGGCGCCAAACCGGTCTGATCAAATGTTATTTTGACTTGAGGCACACCATTCGGTGGGAGCGGGCTTGCCCCGCGATAGCAGTAGCGAGGCCACTATCAATCGCGGGTCAAGCCCGCTCCCACCGGGTGGCTAGGCTGAGTCTCAATCAGTCGCGCAGACTGATCACCGGCCAGCCACGTTTTTCAGCTTCGGCGCGCAGGTTCGGGTCCGGGTCGACGGCGACCGGGTTGGCCACCTGCTCCAGCAACGGCAGGTCATTCATCGAATCGCTATAGAAATAGCTGCCTTCCAGGGTAAAGCCGTTTTCTTCCAGCCAGCGCTGCAGGCGCGTCACCTTGCCTTCACGGAAGCACGGCACATCGGTGCTGCGACCGGTGTAGCGACCGTCAACCATCTCGCATTCGGTAGCCAGCAGCGTCTCGACTTCCAGACGCTTGGCAATCGGCCCGGTAATGAAACGGTTGGTGGCGGTGATGATCACCAGCTTGTCGCCGGCATCGCGGTGCTTTTTCAGCAGGGCCAGGGCTTTGGGCTGGATGATCGGTTCGACGCAATCGCGCATGAAATCGGCATGCCATTCGTCGAGCTGGGCCATTTCGGTATTGGCCAGGATCTCCAGGGTAAATTCCAGGTAGGCATTGAGGTCGAGCTTGCCAGCCAGGTAATCCTGGTAGAACTCGTCGTTACGGTTCTTGTAGGCCACCGGGTCGAGAATGCCACGCTCGCACAGGTAGTCGCCCCACGCGTGGTCGCTGTCGCCGCCGAGGAGGGTATTGTCCAGATCGAATAAAGCCAGGCGCATTTAAGTCACTCGCATAACATCTGAAAAGTCCCACAGAATACGGACTTTTCACATCGGTGCACATAAGGTAAACAGGCGCGTTGCTGGCCTTGTGACCTTTGTGGAACAATGCGGTGACATGCGTTTACGAGGTTGCTGCCGTGATCGACCCCGATGGTTTTCGCCCCAATGTCGGGATCATTCTGACGAATGATCTTGGGCAGGTGCTATGGGCTCGGCGGATCAACCAGGATGCCTGGCAGTTTCCCCAGGGTGGTATCAATCCTGAAGAGACTCCGGAAGATGCCTTGTACCGCGAGCTGAACGAAGAAGTGGGGCTGGAGCGAGATGATGTTGAAATTCTTGCCTGCACCCGCGGCTGGTTGCGTTATCGTTTACCCCAACGTCTGGTTCGTACCCACAGCCAACCGCTGTGTATCGGCCAGAAACAGAAATGGTTTCTCCTGCGCCTGGTCTCCAACGAGCAGCGGGTGCGGATGGATCTGACCGGGAAACCGGAGTTCGATGGCTGGCGTTGGGTCAGTTATTGGTATCCGCTGGGCCAGGTGGTGACATTCAAGCGCGAGGTTTACCGCCGCGCTCTCAAAGAGCTTGCCCCGCGCCTGTTGGCGCGCGACTGACGACGGAGTTCGACCCCGAGCCATGCTCAATACGCTGCGCAAGATCGTCCAGGAAGTTAACTCCGCCAAGGATCTCAAGACGGCGTTGGGGATCATTGTGTTGCGTGTCAAAGAGGCCATGGGCAGTCAGGTATGCTCCGTCTACCTGCTCGATCCCGAGACCAACCGTTTCGTGCTGATGGCCACCGAAGGCTTGAACAAGCGTTCGATCGGCAAGGTCAGCATGGCCCCGAACGAGGGCCTGGTCGGTCTGGTCGGCACCCGGGAAGAGCCGCTCAACCTGGAAAACGCCGCCGACCACCCGCGCTACCGCTACTTCGCCGAAACCGGTGAAGAGCGCTTCGCTTCGTTCCTCGGTGCGCCGATCATTCACCACCGGCGTGTGGTCGGGGTTCTGGTTATCCAGCAAAAAGAGCGCCGCCAGTTCGATGAAGGTGAAGAAGCCTTCCTGGTGACCATGAGCGCCCAGCTGGCCGGCGTAATTGCGCATGCCGAAGCCACTGGCTCGATCCGTGGTCTGGGTCGCCAGGGCAAGGGTATCCAGGAGGCCAAGTTCGTCGGCGTGCCCGGTTCGCCCGGCGCGGCAGTGGGCAAGGCGGTGGTTATGCTGCCACCGGCCGACCTCGATGTGGTGCCGGACAAGACCGTCGAGGACATCGACGCCGAACTGATCCTTTTCAACAATGCGCTGGAAGGCGTGCGCGCCGACATGCGCAGCCTGTCCGCCAAACTCGCCACCCAGCTGCGCCCGGAAGAGCGCGCGTTGTTCGACGTCTACCTGATGATGCTCGAAGACGCGGCCCTGGGCGGCGAAGTGGTGCAGGTGATCAAAACCGGGCAATGGGCCCAGGGCGCCTTGCGCCAGGTGGTGGGCGAGCACGTCAACCGCTTCGAGCTGATGGATGACGCCTACCTGCGGGAGAGGGCTTCCGATGTGAAGGATCTGGGCCGGCGTCTGCTGGCCTACCTGCAGGAAGCACGGCAGCAGACGCTGGTCTATCCCGACAACTCCATTCTGATCAGTGAAGAACTGACCCCGGCAATGCTCGGCGAAGTGCCGGAAGGCAAGCTGGTCGGCCTGGTTTCGGTACTGGGCTCGGGCAACTCCCACGTTGCGATCCTGGCTCGGGCCATGGGCATTCCGACCGTGATGGGCCTGGTTGACCTGCCGTATTCAAAGGTCGACGGCATCGACATGATCGTCGATGGCTACAAGGGCGATGTCTACACCAACCCCAGCGACGTGCTGCGCAAGCAGTATGCCGAGGTGGTCGAAGAGGAACGCCAGCTGGCCCAGGGGCTGGACGCCCTGCGCGAGCTGCCCTGCATCACCCTCGATGGCCACCGCATGCCGCTGTGGGTCAACACCGGTCTGCTCGCCGATGTCGCCCGCGCTCAGCAGCGTGGCGCCGAAGGGGTCGGGCTGTACCGCACCGAAGTGCCGTTCATGATCAACCAGCGCTTCCCCAGCGAAAAGGAGCAGCTGGCGATTTACCGCGAGCAACTGGCGGCCTTCCATCCCTTGCCGGTGACGATGCGCAGCCTGGACATTGGTGGTGACAAGGCGCTGTCGTATTTCCCGATCAAGGAAGACAACCCCTTCCTTGGCTGGCGCGGTATCCGCGTGACCCTCGACCACCCGGAAATCTTCCTGGTGCAGACCCGGGCCATGCTCAAGGCCAGCGAAGGCCTGAACAACCTGCGCATTCTGCTGCCGATGATTTCCGGTATCCACGAGCTTGAAGAAGCCCTGCACCTGATCCACCGGGCCTGGGGCGAGGTGCGTGACGAAGGCACCGACGTGCCGATGCCGCCGGTGGGCGTGATGATCGAAATCCCGGCGGCGGTCTACCAGACCCGTGAGCTGGCGCGCCAGGTGGACTTCCTGTCGGTCGGTTCCAACGACCTGACCCAGTACCTGCTGGCGGTAGACCGCAACAACCCGCGGGTTGCCGATCTCTACGACTACCTGCACCCGGCCGTGCTGCAAGCCCTGCAGAACGTGGTGCGCGACGCCCATGCCGAGGGCAAACCGGTGAGTATCTGCGGCGAAATGGCCGGTGATCCGGCGGCCGCGGTGTTGCTGATGGCCATGGGTTTCGACAGCCTGTCGATGAACGCCACCAACTTGCCGAAGGTGAAGTGGATGCTGCGTCAGGTCAGCCTGAGCAAGTCCCAGGAGCTGCTGGCCCAGGCCATGGGCATCGACAACCCGCAAGTTATCCACAGTTCGCTGCAATTGGCCCTGAAGAACCTGGGGCTGGCGCGGATGATCAATCCGGGGTCGGCGAAGAACCTCTGACATCTGGCCGCCTTATGGCCACTGTCTTTGTAGGAGCGGATTTATCCGCGATGGACTGCGTAGCAGGCCCATCTTTTGGGGCCGCGATGCGGCCCATCGCGGATAAATCCGCTCCTACAGCGATCAAACCTGCAAATCCACTTCCCCCAGATGCCCCCCGAACGGCCCGAAGCTGCGTTCCACCAACCGCCGCCGACCATCCGCCTCGACGATCAACACCGTACTGGCCCGCGTCCCATAGTTCTGGCTGGCGATAAACACACTCGACAGTAACCGCTCGGTACTGAGGCCTACACCGGTTTCCGGCAGCTCGCCGTCCGCCGCTTGGAGGTTATCCCCAAGCAACGTCAGCAAGGCTTCGGGCTGCGGGTCGGCCAGATGCTGCATCAGCCCGGCACGGGCCTTGACCAGCTTCGGCCAGGGCGTATCCAGTCCGGCGTTGGACAGGCCATAAACACCTTCGCCAAGCAGCCGTACCTGCGCGTCACGGGCACTCAGGTAGCCCAGCACGTGGTTATCGCCCACCAGCAGGTTGAACCCCGAATACTGCTGGCTGCGGCTGGCGACCTGATCCAGATAGGCTTCGACACCCAGCTCACCGCGCAGGAAGGCCGCCACCAGTTCGCCCCGTGAGCGCGCACCCAGGGCTTGTTGCGGGTCGCGAATATTGGTCAGCGCGGCAAAACGCCCCGCCGGACCGACACCGAGCCAGGTACCGCCGGCTTCCAGGTCGCGCCCGGCATAGACGCCGGGTGCGTCGTCCCAAGCCCCGAGCATGCGGCTGGGGCGGGCATAGAACTCATCACGGTTGGCCGCGACGATCAGTGGCTGGGTATGCCCGGGCCGCCAGGCAAAGACAATCAGACACATAGGTGGTCCTCTGTGTTTTTGCCCACTCTACCCATAGCGCCCGGCCTGATCCATCGACTTAATGTGTCTTCACTAGAGCCGCAGGCCTCCCTTCCGTTACCATGCCGGACTGAATTGACGGGGGCGACAATGGAATTCGTGCTCTATTTGCTGTTGGGCGCCTGCGCAGGCGTGCTGGCCGGGCTGTTCGGCGTTGGCGGTGGCATCATCATCGTGCCGGTGCTGGTGTTCAGTTTCACCTTGCAGGGTTTCGATGCCTCGGTGCTCACCCACCTGGCGGTGGGGACGTCGCTGGCGACCATTGTCTTCACCTCGATCAACGCCATTCGCGAGCACCATCGCAAGGGTGCGGTGCAGTGGCCGATCTTTGTCTGGATGACCCTGGGGATTCTGGTCGGTGCCGGTATCGGCGCCAAGACCGCCTCGGCCATTCAGGGGCCGATGCTGCAGAAGATCATCGGCGTGTTTGCCCTGGTGATTGCCGTGCAGATGGCCCTCGACCTCAAGCCCAAGGCCAGCCGCGGCATTCCCGGCAAGCCCGGATTGACGGCCGCAGGCAGCGTGATCGGCTGGGCCTCGGCGATCTTCGGCATCGGCGGTGGCTCGTTGACTGTGCCGTTCCTGACCTGGCGCAGCCTGCCGATGCAGCAGGCCGTGGCAACGTCCTCGGCCTGCGGGTTTCCGATTGCGGTGGCCAGCGCCCTGAGTTTCATCTGGCTTGGCTGGCACGACCCGCACCTGCCTGCGCATAGCCTGGGCTTTGTCTACCTGCCCGCGCTGCTGGGGATTGCCCTGACCAGCATGTTTTTTGCCCGCTTCGGCGCGCGTCTGGCGCATAAATTGTCGCCGCGCCTGCTCAAACGGCTGTTCGCCGCGCTGCTGTTCTGCGTCGGCTTAAGCTTTTTGCTTTAACGAGAGGAGTCACCATGCTGCCTTACCCGCAGATAGATCCCGTGGCCATTGCCCTGGGACCGCTGAAAATCCATTGGTACGGCCTGATGTACCTGATCGGCATCGGCGGCGCCTGGCTGCTGGCCTCGCGGCGGCTGAACCGCTTCGACCCAACCTGGAGCCGCGAAAAGCTCTCGGACCTGGTGTTCTGGCTGTCCATGGGCGTGATCGTCGGCGGGCGGCTGGGCTATGTGCTGTTCTATGACCTGCATGCCTATCTCGCCAACCCGGCGCTGATCTTCGAAGTATGGAAGGGCGGCATGTCGTTCCACGGCGGTTTTATCGGGGTAATGCTCGCCGCCCTGTGGTTCGGCAAACGCAACAACAAGTCGTTCTTCGAGTTGATGGACTTCGTCGCGCCGCTGGTGCCGATCGGCCTGGGCGCCGGGCGGATCGGCAACTTCATCAACGCCGAACTGTGGGGCAAGGCTACCGATGTGCCGTGGGCCATGGTCTTCCCGCCGTTCAGCGATCCGGCCCAGTTGCCACGTCACCCGTCGCAGCTGTACCAGTTCGCCCTGGAAGGTGTGGCATTATTCCTGATCCTTTGGCTGTACTCGCGCAAGCCGCGCCCGACCATGGCCGTTTCCGGCATGTTCGCGCTGTTCTACGGCATTTTCCGTTTCATCGTAGAGTTCGTGCGGGTACCCGATGCCCAGCTTGGCTACATCGCCTTCGGCTGGTTGACCATGGGTCAGTTGCTTTGCGTGCCGATGATTGTCGGTGGCATCTTCCTGATCTGGTGGGCCTACAACCGCAAACCCACGGTCAAGGCCGCCGTTTGATTTTCCACGGCAGGGCGATCCCCTGCCGTCTTTGCTACAGGTAAGCCATGAAACAGTATCTAGATCTGGTCCGCGACGTCATCGAAAACGGCACCCTGCAAGGTAACCGTACCGGTATCCGCACCATCAGCCTGCCTGGCGCCATGCTGCGCTTCGACCTGCAGAAAGGCTTTCCGGCCATCACCACCCGCAAGCTGGCGTTCAAGTCGGCTATCGGTGAGATGGTCGGCTTCCTGCGCGGCGTAAAGAATGCCGGCGAGTTCCGTGAACTGGGCTGCAAGGTCTGGGACCAGAACGCCAACGAAAACGCCCAGTGGCTGGCCAACCCGTTCCGCCAGGGGCACGATGACCTCGGCGAGATCTACGGCGTGCAATGGCGCCAGTGGCCGGCCTACAAGCGTATCCCGCTGAGCAACCCGGCCGCGATCGAACTGGCGCAGAGCCAGGGCTTCCAGAAGATTGCCGAAGCCGAAGAAGACGGCGAAGCCTTCGTGGTGCTGTACAAGGCCATCGACCAGATTCGCCAGTGCATCGACACCATCCACAAAGACCCGGGCAGCCGCCGCATCCTGTTCCACGGCTGGAACTGCGCGCAGCTCGACGAAATGGCCCTGCCGCCGTGCCACCTGCTGTACCAGTTCCACCCGAATGTCGAGACCAAGGAAATCTCCCTGACCCTCTACATCCGCTCCAACGACCTGGGCCTGGGCACACCGTTCAACCTCACCGAAGGCGCCGCACTGCTGTCGCTGGTAGGCCGCCTGACCGGCTACACGCCGCGCTGGTTCACCTATTTCATCGGTGATGCGCACGTCTACGAGAACCACCTGGACATGCTCAACGAACAACTCAAGCGCGAGCCGCTGGCGGCACCGAAGCTGGTGATCAATGATCGTGTGCCTGAGTATGCCAAGACAGGCGTGTACGAGCCGGAGTGGCTGGAGAAGGTCGAGCCGAGTGACTTCAGCCTGGAAGGTTACGAGCACCATGCGCCGATGACGGCGCCGATGGCGGTTTGATTGGCTGCAGTTGTGGGGAATTCTACTTCTGTAGATAACCGCTAACCTTATCGCGGGTTTGACCTGCGATAAGGTTGGTCATATTTTCGCAAGCTACCATCTTTCTATGAAATAAGAGTAGATGCCAAATGCCATTAAGGCGGCACATCCCAAGCAATGCAAGCTCCACGATATGAATAGCAGTCGCTTCAAATCATCCGGGAAGTACCTTGCCTCATCTGGATCCAATAGCCCTTTCTTTATGTAAGCGCTTTTAAATATAAGAGCCATAGTGAGAGTGCCAGTGCGCATAACTTTTCCCGACAAGCCTGCTTGGGAATACATTGACCGAGTGTCCTCTATAATCCTACTGTTGCTTAAAAAAGCTTCCGCCTTTTCTGTATAAGCATGTGCCACGTAGCCTACCAATATTAATATAAAAAATAAGAATGCTAGGAAGAAGCCTGAAATTAGGCCTATCGGCACCTGAGTCACTGAGTATATTTCCCATATAAATACTCACCAAGCTGCTCGCCTCTGCCGCTACCGATGTCACCCGCACCGCTTGCCACAGCACAAGCATCACTCTATGAAATATGAGCAGATTCTAAATGCCATCATGGCAGCACACTCCAAGAAGACCAAGCCCCACGTTACGAATAGCAGTCGCATCAGATTTTTCGGGAAACTTTTTACGTCATTAAGCTCCAGCAGTCCTCTCTTAATGGATGGGTTCTTGATCATCAGGGACATGGTAAGAATGCAGTTGCGCATAATTTTCCCCGGGAAACCTGCTTGTGAGTATATTGATTTGGTACCCACGACAATATTGCTGTTGCTTAAAAAAGCTTCCGCCTTTTCTGTGTAAGCATGTGCGACGTAGCCTACCCAGATGCAGGTAAAGAGTAAGGGTACTAAAATGAAGCTTGCAATTAGGCCTATAGGTATTTGAGTCATTGAGTATATTTCTCATATAAATACTCACCAATCTTCTCACCACCGTACTGTCCGGCTTCACCGCCTGCCCATCCTCCCATTGCTCCGCCTACAACACCGCACACTAAGGCTCCTGGGCCGCCAGTGGCGATGCCTAAAACGAAGACGCAGCCAAGGGCTGCGACACCACCTCCTAAATAACCCAGCGCGGCTCCCCCTCCCAATCCACCCACCAATGAAGCCCCCTCCACATACTTGGCCTTCCTGCACTGCTCTTCCCGGCCCATTGAACAGGCTTTTTGGATACTAAGCGCGGTGGCTGCGACATCCAGCGCAATACCTATATAGGTACCTTTTTTCACAATCTTCGCAGCTTTGGCCACACCGCTGATCTTGCCGGCGTAGCCGTCGATTTCGCCCTTGCGCAGGAAGCTTTTCGTGGAAATGCCGAGCATTCGTTTGATGGACCCTTGTTGTTGCAGTCCGGCACCGTATGCCGCCACGTTGTCGAGCTGAGACCCCAGCTTGCCGAATAACACGGCACGCTCGACATAGAACTTGTCCCGAGCCGCTGGAGAGCCTGTACGCAAATATTCGTTATGGAGCTTTTCGATGTCGAGCAAGGATTTACGAATGGCTTCCAGGTGTTTGCTCCAGGCGTCACTTACCACCCCTGCGCCGAGGGCGCCGTGGGCGAGCATTTCCTGGAGCAGGTCAAAGTTGTCCAGCAGGAAGTCGTCGGCGTCGGTGTTGTTCGACAGCAGGGCGATATGAACTTCATTCGCCTTGGCCATCATGTAAGCCTCTTGGCTGGTACTTGAGGGCGTGGACAGATCGCCGAGGATGACGAACTCCCCCGCCAGCACAACGCTGTTGGTGATGTGGCTGTTGAGGGCGATGAATTTGCGATTCGCGATGCCGGAAAGGTTAAGCCCGGCTCTCAAGGATTCGAAAGTCTGGGTTCTGGTATTGATGAAAACCTGAGGCTCAGCCATGTTCGCCTCACGAATACCGTTTGTTGCCAATTCGATCCCAGCCGCCTGCGACATTCCCGCCGCCGGCACCATCGATACGCTTTTGCTGGGTGTAGGTAGTTTTGATGCGACCGAAATCCAGCTGCACTACTTCCTGAGGGACACCTGTACCAGCGTTTTGCATGTAGTCAGCGATGATGACTTGCTCAAGAACAATCTCGAAGTACTTGAGTTTGTCAGTGCCCGCACGGCAAAGCGCCAAGGTCACTTCTTTCAAATGCTCGCCTGCGCAACTGGCTTCCAGCAGCTTGCAGCTGGACTTATCCATTGCCTTGGTGAACGTGAATGCGGTCATGGTTGTGCGGCCAGAGGATGCGCCGCCCGCCGAGCTGGCGGTTGCGGAGGTGCTTTGGTGGGCCCCAAAGCTATAGCCGGTGATTTCAATCCAGTCCCGGTATTTTTCGTCCAGCGCTTCGCCAGGTATACCGTCGATCTTTATGAATGCGTCAAACGCCATATTGCCACTCCTTGGTGATGGTCAATGCTCCGTGTCGGCGTACATCAGCGCGACGTCCTGAGGAAACTAGTCCTCATGAACCTTCTCAACAATGAGAAAGCGCGACAGCGTGCGTAGGAGGGGTCTGAAAGCAGCTGGATGTTCGCTGGGAGGGGGCTTAACCACTCCCAGCAGGGGTCAAGCCTTCTTCAATCTCTACCCCAAATCATCTCGCCGGTCTCCATGCTCATGGCTTGACTCCTTGCAGCTTGCACAGCGCATGCTCGACCAGCGCCCTGGCCATCTCGGCCGAATGCAGCACATTTACCAGCATGCCCTGGCCGGGTTCATTGGCGTGGGCGCGGCAGAGTTCGTCGGTGGTTTCGTGGATGCCGCGCAGGAGTTCGCTGGCGAAGGCCAGGGAGTCTGGGGGGATGAGGTCGCTGTGGATGGAGAAGTAGGGAGTGGTAATGAGGGAATTTGGTGGGTCTGGAACGATCTTTTTCATAGCGTAACTCCTAGGATCAGACAGGAGCTACCTCCCAGTCCCTCTCACAGGAGTAGGGTGGCAGCCGCACGCGGGGTGAGAGACCGAAGACCTAGGAACCCGGCCAGACAAAAGTCTGCCCGCGCACGGCTGCCATGACAACGCTGCCAATAGGTCAGGGCGGGCTCTCACACCCGGTCGCCAATATGGACGACCCGAGGAAACTAGCCCTGATGCACTTTCTCAACAATAGAGAAAACACGGCAGCGTGCGTAGGATAGTTCCGAAAGCACCCAAATCTGAAGCTTTCTTGCTGATTCCGGGAGTACGACAACCTCGGTGGATTTCCGTCAGTGGCCGTGGCTTCTGCCTACATGTGAATGCTCGGCCTCGGGGGCCGTCACGGCGCCGTTGACTTCAAGATGCTGCAAGATCGAGCACTGCACTTCCTTGGAATGACAATGCTGACGCAACTCCAGCAGTTGCGCCTGCAACGCCTGTAACCCGTCGATTCGCGCATTGACGTGCTGGATATGCTCGTCGATCAAGGCGTTGACGCTTTCACACTGGTCGTCCGGGCTGTCGCGCAGGCGCAGCAGACTGCGGATTTCTTCCAGGGTCATGTCGAGGGTGCGGCAGTTGCGGATGAAGGTCAGGCGCTCGACGTGGGCCTGGGTGTACATCCGGTAGTTTCCCTCGCTGCGCGCCGGCTCCGGCAGCAGGTTTTCCCGCTCGTAATAACGGATGGTTTCCACTGCGCAGTCGGTGGCTTTGGCCAGTTCTCCGATCTTCATCTGAAAATACCTCGGCAGGTTGCTTGACCCTATAGTGGCTACAGGGTGTTCACTTGGCAACAGGACATTTAAGGATGAACCCATGAACCAGCCTGTCAGCCATACCCTGGGTAAAGACCCTCATGATCACGCCAGTCACGATCACGCCAGCCATGACCATGCCAAGCATGCCCATAGCTGCTGTTCCCATGATGCCGCGCCGTCTCTGGTGCAGTTGAGTGAAGCGGCCAGTGGCAATGCGCGCCTGAGCCGCTTTCGCATTGAGGCCATGGATTGCCCGACTGAACAGACCCTTATCCAGAACAAGCTGGGCAAGCTTGCGGGTGTGGAGCAGCTGGAGTTCAACCTGATCAATCGCATTCTCGGGGTTCGCCATACCCATGGCGATACCCTGGCCATCGAGCAGGCCGTGGCGTCGCTGGGTATGCAGGCCGAGCCGCTGACCGAGAGCAGCGAGGAACCTGCTGCACCTCCTGCGCCGGTCAAGAAGCACTGGTGGCCGTTGGCACTGTCGGGGGTTGCTGCCCTTGCCGCCGAGGGCATTCACTTCGCCGAGCTGGCGCCGTCCTGGGTGGTTGCGCTGGTGGCGTTGGTGTCGATCCTCAGCTGCGGCCTGGGCACCTACAAAAAGGGCTGGATCGCCCTGAAGAACCGCAACCTGAACATCAATGCGCTGATGAGCATCGCCGTCACTGGCGCCGTGCTGATCGGTCAGTGGCCGGAAGCGGCGATGGTCATGTTCCTGTTTACCGTCGCCGAGTTGATCGAAGCGCGCTCGCTGGACCGTGCGCGCAATGCGATTGGCGGGCTGATGCAGTTGAGCCCGGACATGGCCACGGTGCAGCAGGCCGACGGTCAGTGGCGTGAGGTCGAGGTCAAGCAGGTGGCGCTGGGGGCACTGGTACGGGTACGCCCCGGTGAGCGAATCGGTCTCGATGGCGAAGTGGTCAGTGGCCAGTCGAGCATCGACCAGGCACCGATTACCGGTGAAAGCCTGCCGGTGGAAAAAGGCCCGGGCGACAAGGTTTTCGCTGGCACCATCAACCAGGCTGGTGCCCTGGAATACCGGGTGACGGCGGCCGCCGGGCAATCGACCCTGGCGCGGATCATCAAGGCCGTGGAAGAGGCCCAAGGTGCCCGTGCGCCGACCCAGCGCTTTGTCGATCAGTTCTCGCGGATCTACACCCCGGCGGTGTTCGCCTTTGCCCTTGCGGTCGCGGTGATACCACCGTTGTTCATGGCCGGCGCCTGGTTCGACTGGATCTACCGCGCCCTGGTGTTGCTGGTAGTGGCCTGCCCATGCGCCTTGGTGATCTCCACACCTGTGACCATCGTCAGCGGCCTGGCCGCAGCGGCGCGCAAAGGCATTCTGGTCAAGGGCGGGGTGTACCTGGAAGGCGGGCGCAAGCTCGATTTCCTGGCGCTGGACAAGACCGGCACCATTACTCACGGCAAGCCGGTACAGACGGATCATGTCGTGCTTGAGCCACTGTTCGAAGACCGGGCGCAGGCGCTGGCCGCCAGCCTGGCTGACCGTTCCGACCACCCGGTGTCGCGTGCTATTGCGGTATTTGCCAACGAGCAGCAACTGGCCCTGCGTGAAGTCGCGGCGTTCGAAGCCCTGGCCGGTCGCGGTGTGCGCGGCGAAATCGACGGTGAGCTGTACCACCTGGGCAACCATCGCCTGGTCGAAGAGCTGGGCCTGTGCTCGCCACAGCTGGAAGCCCAGCTCGATGCCCTGGAGCGTCAGGGCAAGACCGTGGTGCTGCTGCTCGACAAGTCCGGTCCGCTGGCCCTGTTCGCCGTGGCCGACACCGTCAAGGACAGCAGCCGCGAGGCGATTGCCGAACTGCATGAGCTGGGTATCAAGACTGTCATGCTCACCGGCGACAATCCTCATACTGCTCAGGCCATCGCCGCTCAGGTCGGCATCGACCAGGCCCATGGCAACCTGTTGCCGGCCGACAAGCTCAAGACCATCGAAGATCTTTACGCCCAGGGGCATCGGGTCGGCATGGTCGGCGATGGCATCAACGACGCTCCAGCACTGGCACGCTCGGAGATCGGTTTTGCCATGGCCGCCGCCGGTACCGACACGGCGATCGAGACCGCCGACGTGGCGCTGATGGATGATGACTTGCGCAAAATCCCGGCCTTCGTCAGGCTCTCGCGTCAGACCGCCACGATTCTGACCCAGAACATCGTGCTGGCGCTGGGGATCAAGGCGGTCTTTCTGGCGATCACTTTCGCCGGTATGGCAACCATGTGGATGGCGGTGTTCGCCGATATGGGCGTGAGTTTGCTGGTGGTCTTCAACGGCCTGCGCCTGCTGCGAAAATAGAGGATGTATGTTGAGTTCCGAGTTGAAAGCCTTCTACATGGTTGCCCGCCTGGGCAGCATTACCCTGGCGGCGAAGAAACTCGGGCTCAGCCAACCGACCGTGACCACGCAGATCCGCAACCTGGAAAGCCAGTACGCGGTGGAGCTGTTCTACCGCGGCGGTCGGCGTCTGACCCTCAGCGACGACGGCGCGCGGTTGCTGCCGATGGTCAAGACCCTGTTGCAGCAAGAGGCGGACATCGAGTTCTTCCTGCGCAACAGTGGCCAGGGCCAGGGTAGTTTGCGCATTGCCGCCACCGCGCCGTACTACATCCTCGACCTGGTGAAGATCTTTCGCGAGCGTTTGCCGCAGGTCGAGGTCTCGGTAGAAATCGGCAACTCCCAACAAGTGCTGGAGCTGCTTGAAGACTACCGCGTGGACCTTGCGGCTTCGTCACAACTGGTTGAAGACGCGCGACTGGTTCGCCGGGTGCTGGGTACCGACCCGTTGGTGGTGGCAGTGCATCGCAATCACCCACTGGCCACTCGCGAATCGCTGCCGCTGTCGGCACTGGCCGGGCACTGCCTGCTGGTACGTGAGCAAGGCTCGACGACACGCAAATTGACCGAGCAGATGCTTGAAGAGGCCGGGGTGAAGGTTGGTTCGATCCTGGAGATCGGCAGCCGCGAGTCGATCCGTGAAGCGGTGTTGCGCAACATCGGCATCAGCCTCATCGCTCGTCATGAAGTACCGCATAACCCTGAACTGCGGGTGTTGAGCCTGGAAAATGCACCGGTGATGCATGAATACCTGTATTGCCTGAAGGAGCGCAGGCAGGCGCGTTTGCCTGCGGCTTTCCTGGGGTTGGCCCAGGAAGTGTCGGCGCTAGAGATCTAACCTTTGTAGGAGCGGGGTTCTGGGGAATCATTTATCTCAACACCCAAATCTGCCTATACCACTATCGCCATCTTTTGCTTCCCAGCCACAGAACCTTCGCATTACCTCCCTAGCATGGCCCTCATTCGTTCGATGAGGTCCTGCCATGAACACTCCGGTCGCAAACCCAGGCGCACAGATGAAAGTGCGCGGTATCCACAAGCGCTTCGGCGCCTTTACCGCCCTGCAGGATGTCTCCCTCGACATCGCCGCCGGTGAACTGGTGTGCCTGCTCGGCCCGTCCGGCTGTGGCAAGACCACGCTGCTGCGCTGCATTGCCGGCCTCGAACGCCAGGACCGGGGCACCCTGTACATCGGCGACCGCGACATTTCCGAGTTGCCGCCCCAGGCCCGTGACTACGGCATCCTGTTTCAGTCCTATGCGCTGTTCCCGAACCTGACGGTCGAGGCCAACATCGCCTACGGCCTGGCCGGCAGCGGTCGTGACGAAGTGCGCCAGCGGGTGGCACAGATGCTCGAGCTGGTCGGTTTGACCGGTAGCGAGAAAAAGTACCCCGGCCAGCTCTCCGGTGGCCAACAGCAACGGGTAGCCCTGGCGCGCGCCTTGGCCCCGGCACCTTCGTTGCTGCTGCTCGACGAGCCGATGTCGGCCCTCGACGCCCGGGTTCGTGAGCACCTGTGTACCGAACTGCGTCAGTTGCAACGCCAGTTGGGCATCACCACCCTGATGGTCACCCACAACCAGGACGAGGCCATGCTCATGGCCGACCGCATCGCGGTGATGAACAACGGTCAGGTCGAGCAATACGCCACGCCCCAGGAAATCTACGACAAACCCGCCACGCCGTTCGTGGCCGAGTTCGTCGGCCAGGGCAACTGGCTGCCGTTCCAGCGTCACACCGACAGCCACGCCCAGGTCGGCGGCCTGAACATGCGTCTGGCCGACGGTGCCGGCCAGGCGCGCAGCGGTCGTTTGTTCTGCCGCCCGGAAGCGATCAGCGTCAACCCGCCGGTGCATGAAGAGAACCTGTTTCCGGCGCGGGTGCGCGAAATCACCTTCCTCGGTAACCGTTGCCGCATGAGTTTCGAGTTCAACGAGTTGCCGGGGCACGCACTGTTGGCCGAAGTTGCGCCCGAGTCGATGCCGCGCCTGGGCTCCCAGGACATCTGGGTCGCCCTGCCACCGCGCAGCCTGCAGGTGTTTGCCTGAGATGGCCGCGCCAATGGCCATGCCGATCGCGCAGGCGAAGGCAGCACAGCGTTCCGGCGCTTCACTGGGTGATCGACTGTTCGTGGTCGGCGGTAAATGGTTGCTGCTGCTCCTGCTGACGGTTGCGGTGCTGATGCCGCTGCTGGCGATCTTCTGGCGTGGTTTCAGCAGCGATGCCGGGCAGGGCGGTGGCCTGGTCGCCGCACGGGAACTGTTTGCCAGCGCCAACTTTCACTGGCTGCTGGGCAACAGCCTCAAAGTCTCGCTCAGCGTCGCCGCGATTGTCGTGCCGCTGGCTTACCTGTTCGCCTACGCCCTGCAGCGCACGCTGATCCCCGGCAAGCGCATCTGGCGCGGCATTTCGCTGCTGCCATTGCTGGCGCCGTCGATGCTGCCAGCCATTGCCCTGGTCTACCTGTTTGGCAACCAGGGGCTGTTGCGCGGGCTGCTCAGCGACAATATCTATGGCTTCTGGGGCATTGTCCTCGGTGAGGCCATCTACACCTTTCCGCATGCCCTGATGATCCTGCTGTCGGCGCTGTCGCTGGCCGACGCACGCTTGTTCGATGCCGCGTCGAGCATGGGCGCCGGTCCTTGGCGCGCCTTCCACAGCATCACCTGGCCGGCTACCCGTCAGGCGGTGTTCGCGGCGTTCTGCCTGGTGTTCACCCTGACCATCACCGATTTCGGCGTGCCAGTGGTGGTCGGTGGCGATTATCAGGTGCTGGCTCTGGAAGCCTACAAGGCAGTGGTCGGCCAGCAGCAGTTCGGTCGCGGCGCCTTGATCGGCATGGTCCTGCTGGTGCCGGCGCTGCTCAGCTTCACCGTCGATGCCTGGCTGCGCCGCCGTCAGGGCGATGCCATGAGTGGCCGTGCGCAGGTGTATATCCCGCAGCCGTCGCGTCGTCGCGATGCCTGGTTCCTGGCCGTGGTGTTGACGGTATGTGCGGTGTTGCTGCTGGTCGTGGGCATGGCGGTGTACTCATCGCTGGTGACCTTCTGGCCGTACAACATGACCTTGTCGCTCAAGCACTATCAGTTCGATGAAACCGCGGGTGGTGGCTGGCTGGCATACACCAACAGCCTGACCATGGCGCTGGGCACCGCATTGATCGGCAGCGCGGTGATTTTCACCGGCGCCTACCTGATGGAAAAAACCAAGGGCCAGCGTTCGCTCAATCTGCTGCTGCGCTTGCTCAGCTTCGTGCCGATGGCGGTACCCGGCCTGGTCCTGGGCCTGGGCTATGTGTTTTTTTTCAACCTGACCAGCAACCCCCTGCATGTGTTCTACGGCAGCATGGCGCTGTTGGTGGTGTGCACCATTGCTCACTATCTGACCACCGCAAACATGACTGCGACCACCGCCCTGCGCCAGCTCGACGGCGAGTTCGAAGCTGCTGCGCTGTCGCTCAAGGCGCCGCTGTACCGGCACTTTCTGCGGGTCACCGTACCGATCTGCCTGCCGGCGTTGCTGGACATCGTCCGCTACCTGTTCGTCTCGGCAATGACCACGGTGTCGGCGGCGATCTTCCTCTACAGCCCGGACACCATCCTTGCCGCCGTCGCCGTGTTGAACATGGACGATGCCGGCAATGTCGGCGGCGCGGCGGCGATGTCGACCCTGATCCTGCTCACCAGCGCCAGCGTTTCGCTGCTGCTGGCCTGGGCCTCGCGTGGCCTGCTGCAACGTTCCCAAGCCTGGCGCCAGCGCGCGCCGGGCCAATGATTGCCTTACCCATCCCTCGTACCGTTCAAAGGAACCGCATCATGTTCAAGCCACTTGCTCTTGCCGCTGCCGTCCTCACTGCGTTCAGCCTGCAGGCCACTGCTGCCGACACCCAGCTGACGGTTTATACCGCGCTTGAAGCCGAACAGCTCAAGAGCTACAAGCAGGCCTTCGAAAAGGCCAACCCGGATATCGAGATCAAGTGGGTACGCGATTCCACCGGCATCATCACCGCCAAGCTACTGGCCGAAAAAGACCGCCCGCAGGCTGACGCGGTGTGGGGCCTGGCTGCTTCCAGCCTGGCGATCCTCGACCAGCAAGGCATGCTGCAAAGCTACGCACCGAAGGATCTGGACAAAATCGGCGGTAACTACCGCGATGCTGCCAATCCACCAGCCTGGGTCGGTATGGACGTCTGGGCGGCGACCATCTGCTTCAACACCATCGAAGCCGAGAAGCAGGGCCTGACCAAGCCGGTGAGCTGGCAGGACCTGACCAAGCCTGAGTACAAGGGCAAGATCGTCATGCCGAACCCGGCGTCGTCCGGCACCGGCTTCCTCGATGTCAGCGCCTGGTTGCAGACCTTTGGCGAGAAGCAGGGCTGGGCGTACATGGACGGCCTGCACCAGAACATCGGCCAATACGTTCACTCCGGTTCCAAGCCGTGCAAGCTGGCGGCGGCCGGTGAGTTCCCGATCGGTATCTCCTTCGAATACCCGGCCGTGCAGCTCAAGCGTCAGGGCGCGCCGCTGGACATCGTCCTGCCGAAGGAAGGCCTGGGCTGGGAAATCGAAGCCACCGCCGTGCTCAAGGGCAGCAAGCATGAAGACGCCGCCAAGCGCCTGGCCGACTTCTCGGCAAGTCCGGCAGCGATGGAGCTGTACAAGGAAAACTTCGCCGTACTCGCTCAGCCGGGTATCGCCAAGCCGCAGACCGAGCTGCCAGCTGACTACGAACAGCGCCTGATCAAGAACGACTTTGCCTGGGCCTCGAAGAACCGCGACAGCATCCTCGCCGAATGGCGCAAGCGCTATGACGGCAAGTCGGAGAAGGTGGCGCAGCAGTAAGACCGCGTTGGCTTGATCTGTAGGAGCGGATTCATCCGCGATGGACTGCGTAGCAGGCCCAGCTTCGGGGGCCACGTTGTGGCCCATCGCGGATAAATCCGCTCCTACACGCTAATTCTGAAGGACACTCCAATGACCGATCTATTAATCGTCGGCGCCGGCATTCTAGGCCTGTCCCACGCCTACGCCGCCGCCCGGCGCGGCCTCAAGGTGCGTGTTTTCGAACGCACCGCTACCCCGTTGGGCGCCTCGTTACGCAACTTCGGCCAGGCGCTGGTCACCGGCCAGCCTCCTGGAGAAATGCTCGATCTGGCCAAGGCCAGCCGCGGAATCTGGGCGCACTGGTCGCGGCAGGCCGGCTTCGAATTGAAGAGCAATGGCTCGCTGTTGTTCGCGCGCAGCGCCCTTGAGCAGGAACTGCTTGAAGCTTTCTGTGGCGAACGGGCTGTAGAGCAGGGCTACCAGGTCGAGCTGTTGTCGGGTGCGGCGCTCAACGATCTGTATGGCGGCCAGTTTCGCCACCACCGCGCCGCCTTGCGCGGGCTGGACGACCAGCAGCTGTACTCGCGTGAAGCCATCCCCACACTGATCCGCTTCCTGCAGCAGGAACTGGATGTACAGTTTCATTTCTCCACCCTGGTTCGCGATATCGAACCTGGAAAGGTCTCGACTACTGCCGGCGATTTCAGCGCCGCGCAGATCGTGGTCTGCTCCGGGCATGACTATCAGACCCTGCTCGCCGACCCCATCGCCAAGCTGCAACCACAGGTCTGCCGCTTGCAGATGCTGCGTGCCAGGCCGCGTTTCCAACTGGACTTGCAGCATGCGCTGCTGACCGGTTTGAGCTGTGTGCATTACGGCGCCTTCGCCGACCTGCCTCAGGCCCAGGCACTCAAGGCGCAGTTGCAGGCGGACAGCCCGCACCTGATGGAGCACGGTATTCACTTGCTGATCAGCCCCACGCCCCATGGCGAGCTGATCATCGGTGACTCGCATGCCTATGGCAGCGATGCCGCACCCTTCAATGCCGAACAGGTCGACAACTGGATGATCGAACTGGCCGAGCACACGCTCGGTGGTCGCATCGAGGTGGTCGAACGCTGGCAGGGCGTCTATGGTTCTGGCGGTCCCGGACCGTTTTCGCTGTTGCAGGTGGCGCCAGGTGTCAACGCGGCGCTGATGCACAGTGGTGTCGGCATGAGCGTCGGTCCCGCCCTGGCCGAGCGGCATATCGCTCGACTGTTCAACGAATCCGCTTGAGGGGATAACAATGAGAACGGCCGAACAGGTTGTCAGCGAAGTATTCGCCCTGTACCAGCAGCATGGTGATGAGGACTACATCGGCGAGCCGGTGTCGCAGCTGGAGCATATGTCCCAGGCGGCGCAGCTGGCGCTGGATGAAGGTTACGATGATGAAGTGGTGCTGGCGGCGTTCTTTCATGACATCGGCCACATCTGCGGCGATGCCGAGGGAAACATGGGGGGCTATGGCGTGGTCAGTCATGAACAGGTCGGCGCCAACTACCTGCGCCGCTGCGGTTTCAGCGAGCGGCTGGCCAAACTGGTGCAATACCATGTCGAAGCCAAACGCTATCTGACGCTGCGCAAACCGGGCTACTACCAGCGTTTGAGCGAAGCCAGCCGCCGCACCCTTGAGTATCAGGGTGGGGTGATGAGCGAGGCTGAGGCCGATGCTTTCGAACGCGATCCGTTGTGCAAGGTGAGCCTGCGCATGCGCGAATGGGATGAGCTGGCCAAGGAGATGCATGTGCCGGTGATTGATCTGGATGTGCTCAAGGCCAAGGCGCTAAAGCTCCTGCACTAACAAGTCGATCTGCTCCTGGCGCTCGGCCTGATTGAGTCGCGCGCCGGGATTGAGCGACGACCACTGCGGATGCGCCCGGGCTCTGCTCAAGGCTTCCGGCAGCTTGCCCTCGCGCCAGCTTTGCTCCTGCGGCGCGCTCAACTTGATCCGCTCCATCGCCGCATGCCCGCGACTGTCCAGGGCCTGGATCAGCTGATGCTGACGCAGGGCCAACAGGCGCAACACGCTGTCATCCACTGTCAGTTCCCGCTGCCCCTTGAGCTTGCCGAGCAGACGCGAACCGTAGCTGCGTGCGGTCTGCAATGCGCCGCCGGCAATGGCGCCGACCAGTGCTGCAGCACCCAGGGTCAAGCCACCAACGAGCAGATCCACCCCGGCACCCGCCGCCGCGCCGGCCGCGACACCGCTGCCCAGGCGCACACCCAAGAGTTTGAGGGTCTCGGGGTTGAACAGGTCATCACCCCAACGCCCGTCCAGCAACGGCAACTCGCTGGCGCTGGCGTCGTCCTTGCGAAAGGCATACAGCTTGAGCAAGGCCTCGACGCAACGTTGTTCACGCTGGCGAACCTCTTTGCGCAAGGCTTCGATGGCTGCAGCCTCAGCACCTGGCTCAGCCACCACGCTACGCCGGCAAGCGGCACAATCGAGCAGCAACTCGGCGATCAGGCGTTTACCACTGAGCTGGCGGGCCAGGCGCTGAGCCTGCTGGTCATCGATCAGCCGTTGTAGTGCCGGGCGGGATTTTTCCAGCATCAGCGCCAGGCTTTCGTAGAGGCGCCGTTCACCATCTTCCGGCGGCGCGACACTGTCGAAGCGCACCAGCGCATGCAGGCCAAGGCGGGCCAGTGCTTCACGCCAGTCAGGCTCGCGATGGTCGCTGCTGGCGACAAAGTTGAGCACCGGCAGCAGCGGTTTGCCACAGCTGGCGAGTACTTCCAGTTCATCCCGGTATTTGGCCAGTACCGGCTCGCGGGCATCTATCACATACAGGCCGGCATCGCTGGCCAGCAACTGGCGCAACACTTTGGCCTCCTGCTCGAAACGCTGGCGCGCTTCACTGCCCTGAAGAAACCGTTCCAGGCGCGCCGGACCGTCGAGGCGTTCACCCGGCCGTTCCAGGCGTTCGAGGTAGTCGAGCAGGGCAATGGCATCTTCCAAGCCCGGCGTGTCATAGAGCTCCAGCAGGGGCTCGCCGTCCACCGACAGCCGTGCACCTTCCACATGGCGGGTGGTGCTGGGGCGGTGGGACACTTCACCAAAGCCGACATCGCGGGTCAGGGTGCGCAGCAGCGACGTCTTGCCAACGTTGGTATGGCCGACCACGGCCAGTTTCAGCGGCTTAGTCATGGCCATGCTCCAACCAGTTCAGCGGGGCGCTGTCGGCATGCGTCAGGCCAAGCTGGTCCAGGGCCTGATGCCAGTCGCCCAGGCGATCAGCATCCAGGGCCTGGCCGGGCAAAGCCTGCAGCAGCCAGATGCGGGTGGCGCCAGCGTTGCGGGCCAGTTCGGCGAGCAGCGCCAGGCTGCCACGGTCCGGCGAGCGGCGCGGGTCGCAGGCAATGGCCAGGCGCGCCGGGGGGAAGCGACTGAGTTGTTCGAGCAGCTTGTTGCGCGATTCGCGGCTGTCGAGAATCCCGGCGTTGTTGACCGTGGCGGGCAGGGCGGGCGGCCAGGGGCGCTGGTCGTCCAGTTCAAGACCGACCAGCAAGGCGCCGTCACTGTGTTCATCACCCACGCCACGGACAATCTGTGGCAGAGCATCCGGGGCGGCGTCATTGACGCCAAGGCGTTCGCTGCTGGGCATCAACGCTTCGCGCAACTGGCTGTAGCCGGGGAGGTTGAGGTCCAAGCCCAGGCGCTTGCGGCCGCTGCGCCAGCGCCACAGGCACAAGGCGGCGAGCAGCAAACGTGGAACGATGCCGAACACCAGCAGCACCCCGAGCAGCCAGCTGGCCCAGGCCTGGCGAGCCAGCTCAAGGGCGGGTTGGCTGTCGCCACTGGCGCGGATCATGTCGATGTCCGGTACGTTGAAACCGAGCAAGGCGGGCAGGGCGCCGAGGGCCTGGGTCAGTCCGATGAAGGTGTCGGCGCCGAGAATGGTGGTTTCCCAGACGAAACCGTAGCGCCGGGTGGCGAGCAGAATCAGCAGCATCACCAGCGCCGTGGCCAAGGCCACCAGCCACAAGCTGTGGACCAGCAGGCCGAGCAACCAGCGATTGAGCTTCTGGCGTTGCAGCAACACCAGCAGCGCGGGCGCTAAATGTGCGGCCTGGGCATCACGGGCGAATTTTTCGCTGAGCCATAACCACAGCCTGCCCAGCGTCGCACCTTGCTCACCGGCGAAGAAAAAGCCCAAGGCCCAACCTGCCAGCAACAACAGGTTCAAGCCCAACAAGCTGCCCAAGGCCCAGAACACGTTCACCGGCCGCTGGCTGTCGCCCAGGGCGGCCAGTGCCAGGCCGGCGCCGCTGAAGATCGCCAGTACCAGCAACACCACCAGGGCCAACCGCGCACCTTGCTTCCAGTGCTGCAGGGCGCTGCGCATACCGTCGCGTTCGGCCAGCCACAAGGCGCGCTGTTCGATGCGCGCCGGCAGGTCGCCGCCCAGTTGCCGGGCGCGGCGATTGGCTTCCTGATCCTCCAGGGGGCCTGCGTGTTCCTCGCGCAGGCGAACCGCTTCAGTGAGCCAGCGTTTGTCCAGGTCAGTCAGTGCAGTCACACGGTCTTCCATTGATCAAGTCAGCCCAAAGCATAACCCAGGCATCGAAGATCGGGCTTTGCTATCCTCGCCGACATGAAAACATCACTTCCCCTCAGCCTGATCGCGGCGCTCGCCGAGAACCGTGTGATCGGCATCGACAACAGCATGCCCTGGCACCTGCCGGGGGATTTCAAGTATTTCAAGGCCACCACCCTGGGCAAGCCGATCATCATGGGGCGCAAGACCTGGGACTCGCTGGGGCGGCCATTGCCCGGGCGTTTGAACCTGGTGGTCAGCCGCCAGCCGGGACTGCAGCTCGACGGCGCCGAAGTGTTTACTTCGCTCGACGAAGCCATCCTGCGCGCCGAGCAGTGGGCGCTGGAGCAGGGCGTTGATGAGCTGATGCTGATTGGCGGCGCGCAGCTGTATACCCAGGCGATTGAGCGTGGTCTGGCGGATCGGCTGTACCTGACGCGGGTCGAATTGAGCCCGGAAGGGGATGCGTGGTTCCCTGAGTTTGATGCGGCGCAGTGGCGGTTGGCGTCGAGCCAGGAGAATCCGGCGGAGGGAGAGAAGCCGGCGTATCACTTCGAGGTGTGGGAGAAGCTCTGAATGCATCGCGGGGCAAGCCCGCTCCCACCAAGGTATGAAGAACCTGTGGGAGCGGCGGTGCGGCGACCCGACTTGCCCCGCGATGAGGCTGTCAGGAGTGCGTCAGTTCCGCATGCTCCTGAGCTTCCAGCAGCGTTTTGTCGGTCTGCTGCATCATCTGGCTGGTAATCGCCCCCGCCGTCATCGAACCATTCACGTTCAGCGCCGTACGGCCCATGTCGATCAGCGGTTCAACCGAGATCAGCAACGCCACCAGTTCAACGGGCAGGCCCATGGCCGGCAACACGATCAGCGCGGCAAAGGTTGCACCGCCACCGACACCGGCAACGCCCGCCGAACTCAGGGTCACGATGGCTACCAGCGTGGCAATCCACAGCGGATCCAGTGGGTTGATGCCAACGGCCGGAGCCACCATCACTGCCAGCATGGCCGGGTACAGACCGGCGCAACCGTTCTGGCCGATGGTCGCGCCGAACGATGCGGCAAAGCTTGCGATCGATTGCGGAATACCCAGGCGACGGGTTTGCGCCTCGATGCTCAGCGGGATGCTGGCTGCGCTGGAGCGGCTGGTGAAGGCAAAGGTCAGTACCGGCCAGACCTTGCGGAAGAAGCGCAGCGGGTTGACGCCGCTGATCGCCAGCAGCACGCCATGCACGACGAACATCAGCCCCAGACCGATGTAAGACACCACTACGAAACTGCCGAGCTTGAGGATATCGTCCAGGTTCGAGCTGGCCACCACCTTGGTCATCAGCGCCAGTACGCCGTACGGGGTGAGCTTCATCACCAGGCGCACCAAGCGCATCACCCAGGCTTGCAGGGTGTCGATGGCGGCCAGGGCGCGATTGCCCTTTTCCGCGTCATCCTTGAGCAGCTGCAGGGCAGCCATGCCGAGGAACACGGCAAAGATCACCACGCTGATGATCGAGGTTGGCTTGGCCCGGGCCAGGTCGCCCACCGGGTTGCTGGGGATGAACGACAGCAGCAGCTGCGGGATATTCAGGTCGGCGACCTTGCCCACGTAGTCGCTCTGGATCGCCTGCATCCGTGCGGTTTCGGCGGTACCGGCGATCAGGCCCTCGGCGGTCAGGCCAAACAGGTTGGTCAGCACGATACCGATCAGCGCGGCAATCGCTGTGGTGAACAGCAGGGTGCCGATGGTCAGGAAGCTGATCTTGCCCAGCGACGACGCATTGTGCAGACGGGCCACGGCGCTGAGGATCGAGGCGAAGATCAGCGGCATGACGATCATCTGCAGCAACTGCACATAACCGTTACCGACCAGATCGAGCCAGCTGATGGTGGCTTTGAGCACCGGGTTGCCCGCGCCATAGATGGCATGCAGGGCAGCGCCGAACAGTACGCCGAGGACCAGACCGACCAGAACCTTCTTGGCCAGGCTCCAGTTGCCATGACGGGTTTGGGCCAGGCCTAGCAGCAATGCCAGGAACGCCAGCAGATTGAGTGACAGCGGCAGATTCATTGAAGCTCCAGAGAAAAGGCGGGGGCATCGCCTCTGTGTGCGATTGCGAACAGAAATGCTAACAGCATGAAAACGAACGAATTTATATCAAAAGGTAATTTGCATAGTCGTTTTTGGAATATAGGCGTGTCGCGAATGGTACGTATGGCGCCGCTGAGGGCTGTGTCGGCGTCGCTGTCAGGTCGTGCTGGCGCGTGCACTTTGGCTAGCGTGGGCGAGCCTCTTTTCTGGAGAAATGCACATGACGTCTGCTCCGAAAGTTCTCGCCGCCGGCCTGGCACTGCTGCTGGCCGGTCAAGCCTGGGCCAGTGAACTCAAGCATTGGCCTGCTGACGCTGCCAGACAACTGGACAGCATGATCGCGGCGAATGCCAACCAGGGCAACTACGCGGTGTTTGACATGGACAACACCAGCTACCGCTTCGATCTCGAAGAGTCGCTGTTGCCGTTCATGGAAAACAAAGGACTGCTCAGCCGGGAAAAACTCGATCCTTCCTTGAAACTGATGCCGTTCAAGGACACCGCCGACCACAAGGAAAGCCTGTTCAGCTATTACTACCGGCTCTGCGAAGTCGACGACATGGTCTGCTACCCCTGGGTCGCCCAGGTGTTTTCCGGCTTCACCCTCAAGGAGCTCAAGGGTTATGTCGATGAGCTGATGGCCTCTGGCAAGCCGATCCCCAGCACCTATTACGAGGGTGATCAGGTCAAGGCCATCGAGGTGCAGCCACCGAAAATCTTCACCGGCCAGACTGAGCTGTTCAACAAGCTGATGGCCAATGGCATCGAGGTGTATGTCATGACCGCCGCCTCCGAAGAGCTGGTGCGAATGGTCGCCTCCGACCCCAGGTACGGCTACAACGTCAAACCGCAGAATGTCATTGGCGTCAGCCTGTTGCTCAAGGACCGCGAGAGCGGCGCCCTGACCACTGCACGCAAGCAGATCAGTGCGGGTGGTTATGACCCGCAGGCCAACATGGGCCTGGAACTGACCCCTTACCTGTGGACCCCGGCGACCTGGATGGCGGGCAAGCAGGCCGCCATCCTTACTTACATCGATCAGTGGAAGAAGCCAGTGCTGGTTGGCGGCGACACGCCTACCAGCGACGGCTACATGCAGTTTCACAGTGTCGATGTCAGCAAGGGTGGCATTCACCTGTGGATAAACCGCAAAGCCAAGTACATGGACCAGCTCAACGGCATGATTGCCCAGAACGCGGCAGCCCAGGCCAAAGAGGGGCTGCCGGTAACGGCGGACAAGAACTGGGTGATTGTCACCCCCGAGCAGATCCAATAGGAACCCTGTGGGAGCGGGCTTGCCCCGCGATGCGGTGTGGCAGACAGACCGCTATCGCGGGGCAAGCCCGCTCCCAACGGGGATCAGCGTTTGTTCAGGCCTTTGGCCAACCGATCACCGCCCAGCTGGATCAGCGCCACCAGTACCACCAGCATGACAATCACGGTGAGCATGATCTGGCTGTCGAAGCGCTGGTAGCCGTAGCGGTAGGCGATGTCGCCCAGGCCGCCAGCACCGATGGCACCGGCCATGGCCGAGGAGTTGATCATGGTCACCAGGGTGATGGTAAAGCCGCCGACGATGCCCGGCAGGGCCTCGGGCAGCAACACGTGCCAGACGATATGCCAGCGTCGGCAACCCATGGCCTGGGCGGCTTCGATCAGGCCATGGTCGACTTCGCGCAGGCTGACTTCGGCAATCCGCGCAAAGAACGGCGTGGCGGCAATGGTCAGCGGCACTACGGCCGCCCAGACACCATAGGTGGTACCGACGATCAGGCGGGTGAAGGGAATCAGGGCGACCATCAGGATCAGGAACGGGATCGAGCGGAACAGGTTGACGAAGGCCCCGAGCACCCGGTTCAGGGCTGGCGCTTCGAAGATCCCGCCCTTGCCGCTGGTTACCAGGATCACCGCAAGCGGTATCCCGGCCAGTAACGCAATCAGCGATGACACCCCGACCATCAGCAGGGTATCCAGTACACCCTGGAGCAGGCGATCAGTCCACATAACCCAATACCTCTACCTGCGTGGCCCACTGCCGGGCCCGTACGATGATCTGTTCATGGCTGTGCGGCGAGTCTGCCACCGACACCACCAGTTGCCCCAAAGGCCGCCCCTGGATGGGCTCGATCCCACCTTGCAGCAAGCTGATCCGGCCACCGAGGCTGGCGAACAATGTGGATAACTCCGGTGCTTCGTGGTCCGTCCCGCTGACCTTGAGATTCAGCACCAGCGCGGCGTCGGGGCTGCTCGCCCGGGGTTGCAGGCGTGCCTGCAAGGCAGCAGGCAAGGCGGCCTGCAACGGTGCCAGCAAGGTTTTACTGACCTCATGGCGGGGATCGCCGAAAACCTGCCAGACTGCGCCCTGCTCAACGATGCGTCCGCGCTCAAGTACCACCACTTGCTGGCAGATATCGCGGATGACCGCCATCTCGTGGGTGATCAGGACGATGGTCAGGCCCAGGCGCTGGTTGATGTCGCGCAGCAGTTCAAGGATCGACGCGGTGGTTTCCGGGTCGAGGGCCGAGGTCGCTTCATCGCACAGAAGAATATCCGGGTCGTGCACCAGTGCCCTGGCGATGCCGACGCGTTGCTTTTGCCCGCCCGACAATTGCGCGGGGTAGGCCTGGTGTTTTTGCTCAAGCCCGACCAGCTCCAGCAGCTCGGCAACCTTGCGCTGGCGCTGGGCCTTGGGCACGCCGGCGACCTTCAGCGGCAGCTCGACGTTCTGCCACACGGTCTTGGCCGACATCAGGTTGAAGTGCTGGAATATCATGCCGATGCGCCGGCGCAGGCGTACCAGGCGCTCTTCGTCGAACTCGCCGATGTCCACCTGGTCGATCAGTACCCGGCCGGTACTGGGTTGTTCGAGACGGTTGATGGTGCGGATCAGTGACGACTTGCCCGCGCCGCTACGGCCGATAATGCCGAAGATTTCGCCGCGCTGGATGTTCAGGTCGATGGCTTCCAGCGCCGGGGCGGCTTGCCCCGGGTAGGTCTTGCCCAGGCCGATGAAGCGCACGTGGGCGCTGCCCAGCTCCGGGTGCAAGGCCAGTCGCTGAGCCTGGTGCAGTGGCGCAAGCGGGTGTTCTCCCGGCGCCAGGAGGGCGGTGGCGGCGCTCATCTCAGCTCTCCCAGCCTGGCTGGTAGAGCTTGCCGTGGGCCTTGTCGAGGGCGGCACGTACGGCAGGCGAGTGCTGGTAGATGTCGATGAACTTGGCCAGGCGCGGATCGTCCTTGTTTTGCGGGCGGATGACGAACTGGATCACGTATTCCTTGTGATCGAGGCCGTCGAACAGCAGGGCCGAGGTGGCGTCGAAGGTATTGGCCAGGCGGACGTAGGCCGGATAACCCTGGACCAGGTCGGCATCATCGTAGGCACGTACCAGTTGTACCGCCTCGACCTGAAGGATCTTCAGCTGCTTGGGGTTGGCGACGATGTCCTCTTCGGTGGCCTTGTAGCCAACGCCGGGCTTGAGCGTGATCAGACCGGCCTTGGCCAGCAGCTGCAGGCCGCGTCCGCTGTTGATCGGGTCGTTGGCGATGGCCACGCTGGCGCCTTGCGGCAGTTCATCGAAGCTTTTGTACTGCTTGGAATACAGGCCGACGTTGTTGATCACCCCCGGTGCATAGGGCACCAGATCGAAACCCGCGGCAGCCTTGGCGTTTTCCAGGAAGGGGATGTGCTGGAAGTAGTTCACGTCGATATCGCCGCTGGCCAGGCTGACGTTTGGCGCGATCCAGTCGCTGAACTCGATAAGTTCGACAGTCAGTCCCTGTTTTTTCGCTTCGCTGACCGCCGCTTCCAGCGGAATGGCGAAGGCAGCGGTGGTGCCGACTTTCAGTGGCGCGTCGCCGGCCTGGGCCAGACCGGACAGACCCAGGGTCAGCAGCAGGGCCGCGACAGGGCGGGCAAGGAAGGTCTTAAGCATGCTGTAGCGCTCCAGTCGGGGTGGTGTGGCGATAGCTGGCGCCGGGATGGTCGGCGGGCAGCAGTGGCTGGTCACTGGCGAAGAGTTTTTCGCGCAGGGTGCCTTGTTCGTAGGCGGTCTTGTACGAGCCGCGACGCTGCAGCTCGGGGATCACCAGGTCAATGAAGTCGACATAGCTTTCCGGGGTTACGGTGCGGGTCAGGTTGAAGCCGTCGAGGCCGGTTTCAGCGATCCAGCTTTCCAGCTCGTCGGCGACCTGGGTCGGTGAGCCGACCAGGGTGATGTAGCGCCCGCCGAGGGCATGCTGGTCGAGCAGCTTGCGTCGGGTCCAGTCGTTGTTCTGCAGGGTCTTGGTCGCCGATTGAATGGCGTTGCTTTTGACGTACTGGATCGGTTCGTCCAGTTCGTAGGCAGAGAAGTCGATACCCGTGGAACTGGCGAAGTGCGCAACCCCGGCTTCGGCGCTGGCGTAGCGCAGGTATTCGGCGTGCTTGGCCCAGGCTTGTTCCTCGCTGCGGGCGACGATCACGGTCACGCCCATGAACACCTTGATCGCCTCGGGATCACGGCCGGCGGCTACTGCGGCAGCGCGGACCTTGTCGACCTGGGCGCGGGTGCCGGCCTTGGTCTGGCCACTGATGAACACGCACTCGGCGTGGTTGCCGGCAAAACCCAGGCCGCGCTCGGAGCTGCCCGCCTGGAACAGCACTGGCGTGCGCTGCGGCGAGGGTTCGCACAGGTGGTAGCCTTCGACCCGGTAAAACTCGCCCTGGTGGTTCACCTTGTGGACTTTTTCCGGGTGGGCATAGACCCGCTGCTGGCGATCATTGGCGACTGCGCCTTGCTCCCAACTACCTTCCAGAAGCTTGTACAGCACCTGCATGTACTCGTCGGCCTGATCGTAGCGGCGGTCGTGTTCAGCTTGCTGCTCAAGGCCCATGGCCCTGGCTGCACTGTCCAGGTAGCCGGTGACGATGTTCCAGCCGACCCGGCCACGGCTCAGGTGGTCGAGGGTCGAGAGCTTGCGGGCGAACAGGTAGGGCGGCTCGTAGGTCAGGTTGGCGGTCAGGCCGAAGCCCAGATTGCGGGTTACCGCAGCCATGGCCGAGACCAGTAGCAAGGGGTCGTTGACCGGCAGCTGGATCGACTCTTTGAGCGGTACCTCGACACTGTTCTGGTAGACGTCGTAGACCCCGACAATGTCGGCGATGAACAGGCCGTCGAACAGTCCGCGCTCAAGCAACTGAGCCAGCTCGGTCCAGTACTCCAGGGTTTTGTACTGGGTCGAGGTGTCCCGCGGGTGGGTCCACAGGCCGTGATTGATGTGGCCAATGCAGTTCATGTTGAAAGCATTGAGGAGGATTTTTTTCTTGGCCATCAGATGGTCCCCCGCAGCGGTGGGTTCTCATCGTTGAGGTAGTAATTGCCAATGGCGTGGTACTTCCAGCGCACCGGGTCGTGCAGCGTGTGGACGCGGGCGTTGCGCCAGTGGCGATCGAGGCCATGTTCGGCGAGGGTGGCCTGGCTGCCGGCCAGTTCGAACAGGGTCGTGCCGGCGGCCAGGGAAATTTCGGTGCTGATCGCGCGAGCCTCGGCCACGGCGATCGAGGCGGCGGCGACAGTGCTGGCGTTGGGCTCGGCCTGGGCCTGGTCGAGGAATTCGCCGGCGCGCTCAAGCAGGGCCTCGGCAGCATGCAGGCGGATTGCCAGATGACCGAAGGACTTCAGGGTCAACGGATCGTCGTTGGCCTTGTCGATGCCGGAGTCAATCCACGGACGGCTGCGGGTTCGCACGAACTGCAGGGCGTCTTCGTAGGCAGCACGGGCGATGCCGGTGTCGATGGCGGCATGGAGAATCTGCGCCAGCGGGCCAACGGTGGTGGGTCGTTCGAAGGCACTCTGGAACGGCACCACATCCTCAGCGGCAACCCGGACATTGTCGAACTGCACCGAGCCGCTACCGGTGGTGCGCTGACCGAAGCCGCTCCAGTCGTCGATCACTTGCAGCCCGGCGCTGTCGGCCGGGACGAAGACCAGTTGCTGGATACCCTGCTCGTCGATCACTGACGTAGGAATGCGTTGGGCGTAGAGGGCGCCGGTGGCGTAGAACTTGCGGCCGTTGATGCGGTAGCCGTCACCGTCACGGCTCAGTGCCGTAGTGCGGTCGTGGGCGGTCTTGGTACCCAGTTCGGCCAGGGCGTTACCGAAGCGTTTGCCGGCCAGTACGTCGGCGTAGAGGCGCTGCTGTTGCTGCGGGCTGCCATTTACCCGCAGCACTTCCAGGGCATAGAAATGATTCTGCGGAATCTGCCCGAGCGAAGCGTCGGCCTGGGCGATACGGGCGATGATTTTGGCCAGGGTGACGTTCGACACGCCTGCGCCACCAAAGGCTTTAGGGACACTGATGCCCCACAGCCCGGAATGAGAAAAGAGTGCCAGTTCAGCGTGCGGCAGACGGCGTTCGCGGTCGCGTAGGGCGCTATCGCGACGCAGCTGAACGGCCACTTCTTCGGCAGTTTGCAACGCCTGGGCGTCAGTGTGGATGACCGCGACGTTATCGTGCGGTTGCGGCAGAAGGCTCATAAAAGGGCTCCAGTGGTCTGGTCAAATCCAGGAATGCCGGGCAGGCAACGTACCGTTGAGGTGATAAGTGCCGACAGCGTGGTATTTCCAGCGCACCGGGTCGTGGAGGGTGTGCACGCGGGCATTGCGCCAATGCCGGTCGAGGTTGAACTCGGCGAGGGTGGCGCGGCTGCCGGCGAGCTCGAAGAGCTTTTCGCTGGCCTGCAGGGCGATCTCAGTGGTCAGCACCTTGGCTTCAGCCACGGCAATCGAGGCGCGGGCAGCGGAGGCGGCATCCACCGGTGCGGCGTTGACCTCATCAAGGGTGCGCGCCGCCTTGCTCAACAAAGCCTGGGCCGCATGCAGCTCAAGTTGCAGACGACCGATATCGGCGATCACGTAGAGGTCATCGCTGGCGCGCTCGACCTTGGCGTCGATCCATGGCCGTGACTTCTCACGGACAAAGCTGATGGCGTCGGCGACGGCCGCTTCGGCAATGCCGGCGTCGATGGCCGCCTGGATCAGTTGCGAGGCAGCGCCCTGAATGTTCGGCACCTCGTTCTGGCGCCAGTTGTCGATGACCAGCTCGGCATCGACCTGAACCCGGTCCAGCAGCACGGTGCCGCTGGCGGTGGTGCGCTGGCCAAACCCGGACCAGTCATCGACGATGCGCAGCCCAGGAGTGCCGCGGCGAACAAAGGCCATGACCTGACGGCCTTCATCGTTCAGTGCTTTTACCGCCACCCAGTGCGCAAACAGCGCGCCGGTGGAGTAGAACTTCTGCCCGCTGAGCACATAGTGATCGCCCTCGCGGGTGATTCGTGCCTTGAGCTCCAGGGTGTGCTTGCTGCCACGTTCCGGCCCGGCATTGCCGATACGCCAGCCGTCGAGCACCGATTTGAACAGCAGGTCCTTCTGGCGCTCGCTGGCTGTGCCCTTGAGCAACTGCAGGATGCCGAACTGATTCTGCGGGATTTGTCCCAGCGCCGGGTCCGCGGCGCTGATGATGCGAAACACCTCGGCGATGGTGACAAACGACACCTGCGCACCGCCGTAAGCGCGGGGAATGGAAATGCTGCCCAGGCCACTGCGGGTGAACTGTTCGATTTCTGCCCAGGGCAGTTTGCGTTGCTGGTCGCGTCGGGCGGCTTGATGGCGGGCCACTTCGGCCAGCTCATGGGCGGCCTGCAGGGCTTCGGCATCACTGCGCAGCACCTTGGCCGGCAACAGCAGCGGGGCGCTGTCCAGATCACTGTGGACGTTCGTATCTGCCAGACTGGACATCAGTACTGCTCCTTGGCTGTACTCAATGCCCTGGCGTTACGCACTGGGGTGATTGTGTTCCTGACCATACCTTACCTCACGTATTGGAAACGTCGGCGCTGGCTGCGCCGACCGAAATGCGCTGGTCCGGTGGTCCGGTTCATATACCCTAAAGGCGTATAAAAATTAAATAAACTACATTTTTGGAATATATATAGAAGTACTCGGCGGGCATTCGGCGAATACCTGTAATTGCGTGGTGGGTGCCCAATGCGACCGATTGCCGACCCGGTCGAGAATGCAGTAGCTCAGTTCCATGTGCCGGTCTGGACCCGCTTCGCAGATCAGTGCCAGGGGGATTTGCGCCTGCACCGGGTTGCCGACTTGAGACTGCTTCAGAGCAGGCAGATCCAGGCGTAGGTCACCCCAGCGCACAGTAATCCGGTCACCTTCGGCCATGTTTCTGTAAGGGGCCAGGGTGCAAGGCACGGCGTCGCTCAAGGCAGCGAGGCAAAGGCCCTCACGACGCAACTGGCGGGGCAACTGCAAAGGCTGCAGGTACTCGTCAGCGCCATTGCCTCCGGGGCAGTCCAGCTTGACCTGTACCTGTTGCTCGGGCGAACGCAGCGGGCGCTTGCCGGGCTTGAGCAGACGGTAGTGCAGGCGATGGATACCGTTGTGCAGGTAGCTTGCGGGTATGCGCATGTCGATAGCGTCTTTCACTTCGCGCGCTTGCAGGGTGTGGGCGCTGACAAAGCGTTGTCCCCAGAACAGCAGCAGAAGATCGCCGGCTTCCATCAGTGGCTGAACGGGTATCTGTGCACAGAGTCGAGCAGCGCTGTTGCGCCCGATACCGGCGGCGTTAATGCCCGGAAGAGTTGGTGGGAAAAGTTCGCTTGTCTGACGGATATGAGGCATGGCGCGCATCCTTGGCATGAACATCTGCGGGATGGGCGGTTATTGGCCAGTGCAGCAAAAGGATCAAGCCCGAGCTGTGCCTTCTGGCGGGCGACGGTCAACTTCGGAACAGGACTACGCCCGCAGTGAAACCTGCGGGCGAGGAGGGTAGGGGGATCTGGCCGGGAAATCAGTACCCGGTGTTCTGGGTACCGAGAAACTTGCCGAGGAACTGCCGGGTTCGTTCTTCCTTGGGGTGAGCGAACAACGCCCGGGCTTCGCCCTGTTCGACAATCACGCCTTTGTCGAAAAAGATCACCCGGTTGGCCACATCCCGGGCGAAGCTCATTTCATGGGTGACGATGATCATCGTGCGCCGTTCTTCGGCCAGGCCGCGGATGGTCGCCAGCACTTCGCCGACCAGCTCCGGATCCAGCGCCGAGGTCGGTTCGTCGAACAGAATGACTTGCGGCTCCATGGCCAGGGCCCGGGCAATCGCTACCCGTTGTTGCTGACCGCCGGACAGCTTGCGTGGATACGACGCCTCTTTCCCCGCCAGGCCGACCTTGGCCAGCAGCTTCATGCCCAGGGCCACGGCCTGCTCGCGGGGCGTCTTCTTGACCACCAGCGGGCCTTCGATGACGTTCTCCAGGGCTGTGCGATGAGGGAACAGATTGAAGTTCTGGAACACGAAGCCGACCTGCTGGCGCAGCTTGCGGATCAGCCCCTGCTGTTTGGTCAGCGGCTGGTTGGCATCGATGGCCACGTCACCGACCTGAATGCGGCCGCTGCTGGGGGTTTCCAGCAGGTTCAGGCAGCGCAGGAAGGTGGTCTTGCCGGAGCCGCTGGGGCCGATGATGGCGATGACTTCGCCCGCCTCGACCGTGAGGCTGATGTCGTTCAGTACAGTCTGGCCATTGAACTGTTTGCTCAGTCGCTCTACCACGATCATGCCGTGTTACTCCTGGTCGTGCCGGTTGACTCGCGCTTCCAGGCGGTTCTGCAGGTGCGCCAGAACGCTGGCCAGCACCCAGTAGATCAGTGCGGCGGCAAGGTACATGGTGAAGACTTCAAAGGTGCGTGCGGTGATCAACTGCGCCTGGCGGAACAGCTCCGGCACCTGGATGGTCGCGGCCAGGGCGGTGTCCTTGACCAGCGAAATGAAACTGTTGCCCAACGGCGGCAGTGCGGTGCGCGCCGCCTGGGGCAGGATGGCCCGGCGCATGGCCTGGCCACGGGTCATGCCGATACTGGCGGCGGCCTCCCACTGACCGCGGTCGATGGAGCCGATCGCTGCGCGCAGAATTTCACAGGCATAGGCGGCCATGTTCAGCGAGAAGCCGATCAGCGCCGCCGGTAGCGGGTCCAGCTCCAGGCCTACCTGGGGCAGGCCGTAATAGATCACGAACAGCTGTACCAGCAGCGGGGTGCCGCGGAAGAACGACACATAGACCCGTGCGATCCAGCTCACCAGCTTGATGCGCGACAGGCGCATCAGCGCCAGGCCAAAGCCCAGCAGCAAGCCGAAGAACATCCCGCCGAGGCTGAGAATGACGGTGAAGTACGCGCCCTTGAGCAGAAAGGGCGCGCTGTCGAGCGCAAGCTGCAGGCTGTCTTCGATCATTTAGTCACGTCGGCGCCAAAGTACTTCTCAGAGAGCTTGGTCAGGGTGCCGTCGGCACGCAGCTTGTCCAGTGCCTTGTTGATGGCGTCGAGCAGTTCAGGCTCGCCCTTGCGCAGGGCGATACCGGCTTCCTGGCGCGAGAATGCGTCACCGGCGGCGGTGGTGTCCTTGGCTTTCTTGGCGTATTCCAGCGCGGCCAGACGGTCGATCAGGATGGCGTCGATACGGCCGACACGCAGTTCCTGGAACTTGGTTGGATCGTCTTCGTAGGTGCGCACGTCAGCGGTCGGTACATTGGCTTTGACCCACTGTTCGTAGTTGGTGCCCAGGCCTACCCCGACTTTCTTGCCGCCCAGGTCGGCAGCGGATTTGATGTTCAGCTCGGCGGCCTTTTTCGTCAGCACCAGCGCCTGAATGCCGGAAACGGTGTAAGGCTCGGAGAAGTCGTACTTCTTCTTGCGTTCCTCGGAGATGGTCACCTGGTTCACCACGGCGTCCAGACGTTTGGACTCCAGGGCAGCCAGGATGCCGTCCCACTTGGTGGGTTGAATCTTCGCCTTGACGCCCAGCTCCTTGGCCAGGGCCTCTGACAGCTCCACTTCAAAACCCGACAGTTTGCCGCTTTCATCGACGAAGCTGAACGGCGGGTAGGTGCCTTCCAGGCCGATGTTGATAACACCCTTGTCCTTGATGGTTTTCAGCTGCTCGCCGGCAACCGCCTGACCGAGCAGCGTGGCGCCCAGCAGCAGGGCGACGCCCGCATTGAGAATCTGTTTAGCGATTACTGTCATGACGAAGCCCCAATGTTGTTGTGTAGTGGTTGGCGACTATAGGGTGACGCTAATAGGCTTAAAAATAATATAAAGTCATTTTCTTATATTATTTGTGAATATATAACTTAGCTATTCCAGACCTCAGGGTAGGCGAATAATGCCGGTGCCCCACCGGTATGCAGGAAAATCAGCGGACCGTCGTCGAATCGCTGGCGCGCGATACCGTCGAGCAACCCAGCCATGGCCTTGCCGGTGTACACCGGGTCGAGCAACAAGCCTTCCTGGCTCGCCAGCAGGCGAATCGCGGCGAGCGTGCCGGCGTTCGGTTCGCCATAGCGCGGCGCGAAATACTCATCCCACAGCTCAACCTTGAACGCAGCCGGGATGCGCACGCCCAGGAGTTCCGCAGTGCGCTCAGCCAGGCCCTGTACCTTGGGCCGTTGGGCCTCGTCGCTGCGCGACACCGTGACGCCAATCACCGGCAGTTGTGGCAAGGCTTCAGCCAAGGCCAGGGCCAGGCCGCTGTGGGTGCCGGCGCTTCCGGAGGCGAGGACGACGCCGGCGAAGGTCTGGCCGCAGTGGTTGATCTGTTCGGCCAGTTCCAGCCCGGCGCGCACATAGCCCAGGGCGCCAAGTGCGTTGGAGCCACCGATAGGCACGATGTAGGGTTTGCGCCCGCTGGCGTGCAGGCGTACGGCCAGGGCTTGCAGTTGTTCGTCGGCGTTGTCGAGGTTATCCACAAGCTCGACCTTGGCGTCGAATAGCTCCAGCAGCAGGCGGTTGCCGTTGCCCTGATAATTCGCGGAGTCGGTGCCGATCGGGTTTTCCAGCAGCGCGACACAACCGAGGCCCAGCTTCGCCGCCAGTGCAGCGGTCTGACGCACATGGTTGGACTGGATCGCCCCGGCCGTGACCAGGGTATCGGCGCCCTTGCTCAAGGCATCGGCGGCCAGGTATTCAAGTTTGCGCAATTTGTTGCCGCCCAAGGCAAGGGGCGTACAGTCGTCGCGTTTGACATAAATATCGCGGCCGACCCAGGCCGAGAGGCGGTGGAGCTTTTCCAGCGCGGTCGGTGCGCCAAGCAGGTCCAGACGATTGAAGCGGGAAAGCTGTCGGTCGATCATGGCGGTGCATCTGCAAGGGAAAATCCGACTATAGGCAGCACTGGGCCAGTGGGCAACTCCCGGCCTTATGCCACCTTTATCGCGTTTTGGAATAAAGGGTTATTTTTTTTCTCAAGGCCATTTGCCGTAAAGTGAGTGTCTATCTGGCGGCCCTCTCATTCCCTTATCGCCGCCGCGGCAGGAGACGTAACCGTGAGCGAAAACGCGCAGACTGGGCATTGGCAACTGCAGGGTATTGTTGCCGGCTTGCGTAGCGCCCGTGACAAATGGCGCAGCAGCAATGGTCGCAGCAGTGGCGAGCAAGGCGGGCGCGAGCTGCCTTCGCGCGAGGCCATGCGCCACATCCTTGAGCAATTGTGCGGTGCGCTGTTTCCCATGCGCCTGGGTCCGGTGGACCTGCGTGAGGAAAGCGAAGACTTCTATGTCGGCCACACCCTCGATTCGGCCCTGACTGCCTTGCTGGCCCAGGCGCGTCTGGAGCTGCGTTATGTCGCCCGTCACGGCAAGTGCAACACCGCCGATGTCGACGCCAAGGCGCTGCGCCTGATCCAGGACTTCGCAGCGGCGTTGCCGGGCCTGCGCAGCGTGCTCGATACCGATGTGCTGGCGGCTTTCCATGGCGATCCGGCGGCGCGCAGTGTCGATGAGGTGTTGCTGTGCTATCCGGGGATTCTGGCGGTGATCCATCATCGCCTGGCCCATCACCTTTACCGCGCCGGCCTGCCTTTGCTGGCGCGAATCAGTTCCGAGCTGGCGCATTCGGCGACCGGCATCGATATCCATCCGGGGGCGCAGATCGGCCAGAGCTTCTTCATTGACCACGGTACCGGCGTGGTGATCGGTGAAACGGCGATCATCGGCGAGCGGGTACGCATCTACCAGGCCGTGACCCTGGGGGCCAAACGCTTCCCTGCGGATGAAGACGGCCAGTTGCAAAAGGGCCATCCGCGCCACCCGATCGTCGAGGACGACGTGGTGATTTATGCCGGTGCAACTATTCTGGGACGTATCACCATCGGCAAGGGTTCGACCATCGGCGGCAACGTCTGGTTGACCCGCAGTGTGGCGCCGGGCAGCAACCTGACCCAGGCCAATCTGCAGCACGATGACGGGACCCAGAAGTAACCGCAGCAGGGCTTGGATTGCGGCATTGGGTCGCATTGCGGACCCCATCCATGTTTAACTTGAACGCTTGTTCAAGTTAAAACGGTGGTCCGCTGCCGGCGTTCAACAGGAGGAATCCCTTTGCTGAACCCGTTCAATCCAAGCCTTTCCCCTCATCTCGAGGTGCACGTTTAATGGGTGCACCGAGTCCTACATCCAGCGGCAAGATCCGCATGAATCCGCCGGTTTTCTATTTCGCGGCGAGTTTTATCCTCATTTTCGCACTGGTGGTCATCAGTAATCCGCAAGCGGCCGGTGAATGGTTGCTGGCGGCACAGAACTGGGCGGCCAATACGGTCGGCTGGTATTACATGCTGGCGATGACGCTGTACCTGGTCTTCGTGGTGGTCACCGCCTTGTCCGGCTACGGCAAGATCAAGCTCGGTGCCGACCACGACGAACCCGAGTTCAGCTATTTGTCTTGGGCCGGCATGTTGTTCGCCGCCGGTATCAGCATCACCTTGTTCTTCTTCTGCGTCTCCGAACCGCTGACGCATATGCTCCAGCCACCGCAGGGTGAAGCCGGAACGGTCGAGGCCGGGCGCCAGGCCATGCAGTTGCTGTTCCTGCATTGGGGCCTGCACGGTTGGGGGGTGTTCGCCTTCGTCGGTATGGCCCTGGCCTATTTCGCCTATCGTCATAACCTGCCGCTGGCGTTGCGCTCAGCGCTTTATCCGCTGATCGGCAAACGCATCAACGGCCCCATCGGCTATGCGGTGGATGGTTTCGGCATCATCGCCACGGTGTTTGGCCTGGGTGCCGACATGGGCTTTGGTGTACTGCACCTGAACTCGGGCCTGGATTATCTGTTCGGCGTTCCGCATACCCAATGGGTGCAGGTGGCGCTGATCACCCTGATGATGGGCGCGGCGGTGGCGGTTGCCGTGGCCGGAGTCGAGAAGGGTGTGCGGGTGATGTCCGACATCAACATGTTCCTCGCCTGTGCGTTGCTGCTGTTTGTGCTGTTCGCCGGGCCTACCCAGCACTTGTTCAATACCCTGATCCAGAACCTCGGTGACTACCTTGGCGCACTGCCGAGAAAGAGTTTCGACGTCTATGCCTACAACGAAGCCAGAGACTGGCTGGGTGGCTGGACCGTGTTCTACTGGGCCTGGTGGATTGCCTGGGCGCCCTTTGTCGGGCTGTTCATTGCGCGGATCTCCCGTGGCCGGACCATCCGTGAGTTCGTCTTCGGCGTGCTGCTGATCCCGCTGGGTTTCACCCTGGCGTGGATGTCGATCTTCGGCAACAGCGCAATGTCCCAGGTGCTTGATCACGGCATGACGGCGCTAGGGCAGTCCGCGATCGACAACCCGTCGATGACCCTCTACCTGCTGCTGGAAACCTACCCCTGGAGCAAGGCGGTCATCGCGGTCACGGTGTTCATCAGCTTTGTCTTCTTCGTCACCTCGGCCGATTCCGGCACCGTGGTCCTGTCGACCTTGTCCGCCCGTGGCGGTAACGCAGACGAAGACGGACCGAACTGGTTGCGGGTGTTCTGGGGCGCAATGACGGCCCTGGTGACCATCGGCCTGTTGTTCGCCGGCAGCATCGACTCACTGAAATCGGCGGTGGTACTGACCTCGTTGCCGTTCTCGGTGATTCTGCTGGCCATGATGTGGGGCCTGCACAAGGCGTTCTACCTGGAGTCGCAGCGTCAGATTGCGCAGATGCATTCTCTCGCGCCGTTCGCCAACTCGCGGCGTGGCCGTGGTGGCTGGCGTCAGCGTCTGAGCCAGGCGGTGCATTTCCCGTCGCGCGATGAGGTCTACCGGTTCATGGATGACGTGGTGCGCCCGGCGATTGCCGAGGTGACCGAGGTGTTCGTCGAGAAGGGCCTGAACGTCATTACCCAGGAAGACCCGAGCCATGACAACGTCAGTCTGAAGATTGGTCATGGCGAGGAGCAGCCCTTCATCTATCAGGTGCAGATGCGTGGTTACTTCACACCATCATTCGCCTTGGGCGGGCTGGGTACCCAGGAGTTGAAGAACCGCCGCTACTACCGGGCCGAGGTGCATCTGAGCGAAGGCAGCCAGGACTATGACCTGGTGGGCTACAGCAAGGAACAGATCATCAACGACATCCTCGACCAGTACGAACGGCATATGCAGTTCTTGCATCTGGTGCGTTAAGCGCATCGCGGGGCAAGCCCGCTCCCACAGAGGCAACATGCCCCCTGTGGGAGCGGGCTTGCCCCGCGAAAACCATCAAAATGGTGCATCCCCCAGAATCGTCGCCCGGTGCATCACCCGCCGTTGTGGCCGGTAGTCATCCACGGCGTAATGCTGGGTCACGCGGTTGTCCCAGAAGGCCACGTCATTCTCCTGCCAGCGCCAGCGGATGGTGAACTCCGGCCGCGTGGCATGGGCAAACAGCAATTTCAGGATCGCCTCGCTTTCCGCTTCGTTCAGCTCATTGATCTTCGTGGTGAAACCTTCATTGACGAACAGCGACTTGCGCCCGCTCACCGGGTGGGTGCGGATCACCGGGTGCGACAGCGGCGGGTTGTTGCGCCGCGTCGCTTCCCAGCGTTGCAGGTCTTCGGGCGTGGTGCCGAAGCGCTCCAGCGGGAACGACTTGGTGAAGTCGTGGGTGGCAGTCAGGCCGTCGAGCAGTTGCTTGAGCGGTGCCGACAAGGCCTCGAAGGCAGCGATGCCGCTGGCCCACAAGGTATCGCCGCCATAGGCTGGCAGCTGCTTGGCGCTGAGTACCGCGCCCAATGCCGGGGTCGGCAGGAAGGTCACGTCGGTGTGCCAGATGGCGTTGTCGCGCACATCGGTCACGGCGGTATCGAGCACCAGCACCTGCGGGGTCTCTGGCACATTGGGGTAGATCGGGTGGATATGCAGATCGCCAAAGCGCGCAGCGAAAGCGGCCTGCTGCTGCGGGTTGATCGGCTGGTCACGGAAGAACAGCACCTGGTGTTTGAGCAGGGCCTGTTCAATGGTGTCGCGTTGTTCGTCATTGATCGCGTGGCTGAGGTCTATGCCGCTGATCTGTGCGCCGAGTGCAGTGCTCAGCGGAGTAATGGTCAGGCTCATGGTTATTCTCGACTTGTCTTCAATGACTCTGGCCGTGCCAGGGCACCAATTTACGCTGCAGGGCGCGCAGCCCCATTTCCAGGGCGAAGGCAATCAGTGCGATCACCAGGATGCCCAGCACCACCACATCGGTTACCAGAAACTGCGCGGCTGACTGAACCATGAAGCCCAGGCCGCTGGTGGCGGCGATCAGTTCGGCGGCGACCAGGGTCGACCACCCCACCCCGAGGCCGATGCGTACACCGGTAAGGATCTCGGGCAGGGCGCTGGGCAGGATGACGTGGCGGATCAGTTGCGCCCGCGTGGCACCCAGCGATTGCGCGGCACGCAGCTTGGTCGGGTCGACCGTGCGCACACCGGTGGCCGTCGCGATGGCGATCGGAGCGAAGATCGCCAGGTAAATCAGCAGCACCTTCGACAACTCGCCGATGCCACACCAGATCACGATCAGCGGCAGGTAGGCCAGGGGTGGGATAGGGCGGTAGAACTCGATCAGCGGATCAAGGATGCCGCGGGCGATACGGTTATGGCCGATGGCAATGCCGATCGGAATCGCCGTGGCAATCGCCGCGCCGAGTGCCAGTCCGATACGCCCAAGGCTTGCGCCCAGATGCTGCCACAGCGTCGATTCCATATAACCCTGGGTCAGCAGCAACCAGGCCTTGGCCAGCACCGCTTCAGGGGACGGTAGAAACAACGGCTCGATCCACTCAGCGGCGGTCACCGCCCACCACAGCAACAGCAGGCTGGCCAGGGTCAGGCCGCTGATCCAGCGGGTGCTCAGGCTGCGGCGGATCTTCACTGCCGGCGTTGACGGGCTGCTGCGTTTGGCCGCAACCGGCACTTCCAGGCTGCTCATGCGAACTCCTGCCGCACGGCGGCGCTGCGTTGAGAGAACACCCGGCTGAGCACGTGCTCGCGGGTTTCGATAAAACGTGGGTCGGACTTGATCGCCCGGGCCGATTCTCCAGCGGCATAACGCTGACCGAAGTCCAGTTGCAGGCGCTCGACGATCTGCCCCGGATTGGGTGCCAGCAGGATCAGATCGGTAGCGAGGAACACCGCTTCTTCGATGTCGTGGGTAATCAGGAACACCGGTTTGGCAGTGCGCTTCCAGACTTGCAGAAGCAGCTCCTGCATCTGTTCACGGGTAAAGGCATCGAGGGCACCGAACGGCTCATCCATCAGCAACACGCGCGGATCGGCGGCCAGTGCGCGAGCCAGGCCCACGCGCTGCTTCTGGCCGCCGGACAATTGCCAGATGCGCCGTGTGCCGAAGTCGGCCAGGTCGACCAGAGCGAGCATCTCGCGGGCCTTGCGTTCACGCTCGGCGCGCGGCACACCGGCCAGCTCCAGGCCGAAGGCGACGTTGGCCAGCACATCCTGCCAGGGCAGCAAGGCATCGTCCTGGAACACTACACCGCGCTCAGCGCCGGGCCCTTGTACCGGAACACCGTCGAGGGTGATGCGCCCGGCGCTGGGCGTTACGAATCCGGCGATCAGGTTGAGCAGCGAGGTCTTGCCGCTGCCCGAAGGGCCGAGGGCCACCAGCAACTGCTGTGGGCCCAGGCTCAGGTTGATGTCGGCCAGCACCGGTTCGGCTGCGCCGGGGTACTGTGCGCTGATGCGCTCCAGCTCAAGCAATGCCATGACAAGCTCCGATCAGTTGGCGATGAACTTGGCGCTGACGTACGGCGCGTAGTCCGGCAGTACGGCATCGACCTTGCCCTGTTCCTTGAGGAAGGTGGCGGTGTCGGTGATGGCCTGGGTGGTCGGTGCGCCGAGCGCGGCGACCTGGTCTGCGGCCAGCGGGAACACGTTGCCTTTCAGCAAGGCGGGGATGTCGGACGCCTTGGCGCCGGAGAGCTTGACCAGTTTGTCGACGTTGCTCTGGTTGGCCAGCCAGGCTTGTGGATCCTTGCGGTAGTCGGCGTAGGCATCCAGGGTGACTTTGGCGAATGCCTTGACGATTTCAGGGTGCTTGGCGGCAAAGTCCTTGCGTACGATCCAGGCATCGAAGGTCGGCGCGCCTTTCTCGGCCAGTTCGCCGGAAGTGATCAGCACCTTGCCGTTTTCCTTGGCTACACCCAGGGCCGGGTCCCAGACGTAAGTAGCGTCAATGTCACCTCGTTTCCAGGCGGCAATGATTGCCGGTGGTGCGAGGTTGAGGATCTGCACCTTGGCCGGGTCGATGTTCCACTGTTTAAGTGCGGCCAGCAGGCTGTAATGGCCGGTTGAAACGAAGGGCACGGCGATTTTCTTGCCGATCAGGTCCTGGGGCGAGTTGATCCCGGCACCCTCGCGGGCCACCAGGGCTTCGGCAGCACCGATCTGGGTGGCGATCAGGAAGGTTTCCACTGGCAGCTTGCGGGTGGCAGCGGCGGCCAGGGGGCTGGAGCCGAGGTAGCCGATCTGCACGTCGCCGGAGGCCACGGCAGTGATCACGTCGGCGCCACTGTCAAACTTGCGCCAGTCGATGCTGGCCTTGCTGGCTTTTTCATAGTCGCCGTCGACCTGGGCGACTTTCGCCGGATCCACGGTGGTTTGGTAGGCAACGGTCAGGTCAGCCGCCTGAGCGAACCAGCTGGCGCCAGCCAGGGTCAGGGCGGCAAACAGGCGCAGCGGAGCATGCAGGGTCATGGTGAACTCCTTCTCAGGCGGATGTCGGTGTTGTGTGGCCAAAGACTAGATGATCTAAGAAACTTAAAATAAATAACTTTTTAGAATTAGCTTAGGAGCCATTTGCTGTAAGCGCAGGGGGCTGACGAGCTCTGCGAACGTGACGATGGTCAAGGCCAGGGTCAGCAGAACACGAAATGATGGGAGTCTGGCCGTGAAGGGGGCCTTGTCGTTGGGGGAGAGTGACGACAAAGCCAAGCGATCTAAAGAAACGCTTTCAAATACCCTTTAGGAATTAGCAGGTGTGCCGATAACGGCAGCGGAGAAAATTTAGGTCTATATTCCGTAATAATCTGAAAAATTACGAAAATAGTCTTTTTGGAATTATAGGATTGTCATTATCCTTGACCGCCATGGCTGGCGCATTAGACCAAAGTAGTGAAATGAATAGTTACGATTGACTTGACGGTCACGCTTTGGTGCTAATCGCCAATCGACGTCGAGCAGGACAACAGATCCTGCCGTAAGCGACACACAAGAATTAGAAATGAGAGGAGCAAAACATGCACAAGTCCACATTGGCATTTGCCGTGGCCGTAGGGGTTCTGGCCCAGCAGGCGAATGCCGCGGGTTTCGTTGAAGACAGCAAGCTGTCGCTCAGTTCGCGGACCATGTATTTCGACAACGACAACCGTGATGCTCATGGCAAGAACGCGGACAACCGTGAATCTGGCCAAGGCTTCAAACTCGACTACATCTCGGGTTTCACCGAAGGTACCGTGGGTTTTGGTATTGACGCGCAAGCGTTGTGGGGGATTCATTTGGATGGCGGTAAAGGCCACCATCCAGACAACAGCAGCTTCTTCCCAAGTGACACTGATGGTTCGGCTGTAAGCCAGTGGGGTCGCTTTGGCGCTAACGCCAAGGCTCGCTTCTCCAAAACCGAAGCTCACTTCGGTAGCGCGTTGGCACCTAACCTGCCAATCCTGGTTTCCAACGACGGTCGTCTGCTGCCACAAACCTTTGAAGGCGGCACCATTCAGTCGAAAGAAATCGATAACCTGACTCTGAATGCCGGCCAGCTGACTCACGCTATGGGTCGTGCGTCGAGCAACCGTACTGGTCTTTCCATTGCTGGCGCCACTTCCGGTACCAACCGTGGCTATCGCGACAGCAACAAGTTCCAGTTCGCCGGTGGTGACTGGAAGGTCACCAAAGACCTGACTCTGCAGTACTACTACTCGAACCTGGAAGACTATTACAAGCAGCACTTCTTGGGCCTGGTACACGTTCTGCCTATCGCTGAAGACCAATCGTTCAAGACCGATCTGCGTTACTTTGACAGCAGTGGCGATGGTAAGAATGGTGAAGAGGGTTATGCCTTCAGCAACAACGGCGGTTATGCCAAGAACGCCGGCGAGGTCGACAACAAGACCTGGAGCGCCATGTTCACTTACACTCTCGGTGGCCACGCGCTGATGCTCGGTCATCAACAGATCGGTGATGATGGTGGTTTTGTTTGGCTGAATCAGGGCAACGTTCGCACCGATGGTCGTAACTCTTCCTCGGAAGGCGCCGGTGGAGCTAGCTTCTATCTGTTCACTGATAGCATGATTAACCAGTTTGCTCGTGCGGGTGAGAACACTACTTTCGGTCAGTACTCCTACGACTTCGCTCGATTGGGTGTGCCAGGTCTGAAGACTTCGATTGCATACCTTCGTGGCGATGACATCCGTAACAAGAGCGGTAACGGCTCCTACAACGAGTGGGAGCGCGATGCGCGCATCGACTACGTGATCCAAGAAGGTACCCTCAAAGGCCTGGGCGCCAGCCTGCGTCATGGTGTGTACCGTGGTAGCGGCGAAGCTGGCGATGACATGGACCAGACCCGTCTGATCTTCAACTACACTTACAGCTTCATGTAAGTCCGGTTGAAACGAAGAAGCCTCGCTCAATGCGAGGCTTTTTTTTGCCTGCCAATTGATAGTTAAAAAAGTTATAAATAAATCAATATTTATTCTTTTTGTTTTTATTCCGATGCAGGCACAGTAACCCCATAACGAACCCAGCCAAGGAGCCGCACCATGAGCCTCAGACTCGGCGACATCGCCCCCGACTTCGAACAGGAATCCAGCGAAGGCAAGATTCGCTTCCATGAATGGCTGGGCAACAGCTGGGGCGTGCTGTTCTCGCACCCGGCCGACTTCACCCCGGTATGCACCACCGAGCTGGGCTTCACCGCCAAGCTCAAGGAACAGTTCGCCGAACGTGGGGTCAAGGCCATTGCCCTGTCGGTGGACCCGGTGGACTCCCATCACCGCTGGATCGAAGACATCAACGAAACCCAGAACACCATTGTCAACTTCCCGATCCTGGCCGATGCCGATCGCAAGGTGTCCGACCTCTACGACCTGATTCATCCCAACGCCAGCGATACCCTGACAGTGCGTTCCTTGTTTGTTATCGACCCGAACAAGAAGATCCGCCTGACCATTACCTATCCGGCCAGTACCGGGCGCAATTTTCACGAGATTCTGCGGGTGATCGACTCGTTGCAACTGACCGACAACCACAAGGTCGCCACGCCGGCCAACTGGCAGGACGGTGACGAGGTGGTGATCGTGCCATCGCTCAAAGACGAAGATGAAATCAAGCAACGCTTTCCGAAGGGTTACCGAGCGGTCAAGCCGTACCTGCGCCTGACCCCGCAACCCAACCGCTGATCTTTAGCCATAGCAGGGATTTTGGGCCGTTTCGACGGCCCTTTTTTATTGGGGGTCGTTGAAAAACGTATAGCTCGTAAAGGAATAAACAAATGAAAAAATATGATTTATAGATATATGTGTCGAGCTGTTAAGGTCTCTGCATTCCAGCGAGAACTCAAACTCGCGGCCCTCTAGAACACGATCAAGGATGCGCTCCAATGCTGGTTGTTTCTCTCGGTGGTAGTCCCAGTTTACGTTCGCGCTCCGGCGTGCTGCTCGAGCGCAGCCGCCAGTGGTTGCAGAGCCAGGGCGTTGAAGTGGTGACCTTCCAGGTGCGGGACTTTCCGGCCGAAGATCTGCTCCATGCCCGTTTCGACAGCCCCAGAGTGCAGCACTTTCTGCAATTGGTAGAGCAAGCCGACGGCCTGGTGGTGGCAACCCCGGTGTACAAGGCGTCGTTTGCCGGTGCACTGAAAACCCTGCTCGACCTGCTGCCAGAACGCGCCTTGAGCCACAAGGTGGTACTGCCCATCGCCACTGGCGGCAGCATCGCCCATATGCTGGCAGTGGATTACGCACTCAAGCCGGTATTGTCGGCGCTCAAGGCCCAGGAAACCCTGCAGGGGATCTTCGCTGACGACAGCCAGATCACTTACGGCGAAGGCAATGCTGCTGCGCACCTGGCACCGGTCCTGGAGCAGCGTCTGAACGAATCGCTTGAACTGTTTCACAGTGCCCTGGCACGCCGACCGAAACCGGTCGCGCCCGGTGTCCTGAATGAGCGTTTGCTCAGCGCTCGCTGGAGCATCTGAGCCGCACCACCCGATTTTCTGTAGTTCCCACCTTACTCGCCCGCCAACGGGCAAGCAGGTGCAGCCTGAACCCCAACAGCAAAAGGAGAGCGCTATGCGCACTGTCATTTTGCGTCGTGGTCTGGTCGCTCTGTTTGCTGCGGCTGTGTCCTTCGGCGCCATTACTCAAGCTCAGGCTGAAAGCCTGCGTATCGGTTATCAGAAATACGGCACTCTGGTGCTGCTCAAGGCCAAGGGCTCGCTGGAGAAGCGTCTGGCGGCCCAGGGCATACAGGTGCAATGGACGGAGTTCCCCGGTGGCCCGCAGCTGCTGGAAGGCCTGAATGTCGGCTCAATCGATTTCGGTGTCACTGGCGAAACCCCACCGGTGTTCGCCCAGGCGGCGGGTGCTGACCTGCTGTATGTGGCGTACGAGCCGCCTGCACCACACAGCGAAGCGATCCTGGTGCCCAAAGGTTCTTCGATCCAGTCGGTCAAGGAACTCAAGGGCAAGAAAGTTGCGCTGAACAAAGGCTCCAACGTGCACTACCTGCTGGTACGCGCCCTGGAAGACGCCGGCCTTAAATACACCGATATCCAGCCGGTATTCCTGCCTCCGGCCGATGCCCGCGCCGCGTTCGAGCGTGGCAGTGTCGATGCCTGGGTGATCTGGGACCCTTATCAGGCGGCCGCCGAGCAGCAGCTGCAAGCACGCACGCTGCGTGACGGCAAAGGCATCGTCGACAACCACCAGTTCTACCTGGCTACCAAGCCTTATGCGCAAAAGCACCCAGAAGTGATCAACGCGCTGGTCGAGGAAGTACGCGCCGTAGGCGAGTGGTCCAAGGCCAACCCGCAGGAAGTCACCGACCAGGTCGCACCGCTGCTTGGCCTGCCGGCCGACATCACTCTGACGTCGGTCAAGCGCCAGGGCTATGGCGCGCACTTCCTGACCCCTGACGTGGTCAGCGCCCAGCAGAAAATCGCCGATACCTTCCACTCGCTCAAGCTGATTCCCAAGCCGCTGAGCATCAAGGATGTGATCTGGACTCCCCCGGCCAAGGTCGCTACCGCGCCTTGATTGATTCGCCCGTGCCGGGACCTGGTCCCGGCTTGCGTTCCCCTTAGGAGACAACTCCAATGAGCCTCAACGTTTTCTGGTTTCTTCCTACCCACGGCGACGGCCACTACCTGGGCACCTCCGAGGGTGCGCGAGCAGTCGATCACGGTTATTTGCAGCAGGTCGCCCAGGCTGCCGACCGCCTGGGTTTTGGTGGTGTGTTGATCCCGACCGGGCGCTCCTGCGAGGACTCCTGGCTGGTCGCCGCGTCGCTGATTCCGGTGACCCAGCGTTTGAAATTCCTGGTCGCCCTGCGCCCGGGCATCATCTCGCCGACCGTGGCAGCACGTCAGGCCGCAACCCTGGATCGTCTGTCCGGCGGCCGTGCCTTGTTCAACCTGGTCACCGGTGGTGATCCGGAAGAGCTCTCGGGTGACGGCCTGTTCCTCAGCCATGAAGAGCGCTACCAGGCTTCAGTGGAATTCACCCGCATCTGGCGCCGGGTGCTGGAAGGCGAAACCGTCGATTACGACGGTCAGCATATTCAGGTCAAAGGCGCCAAGCTGCTCTATCCGCCGATCCAGCAGCCACGTCCGCCACTGTACTTTGGTGGCTCCTCCGAAGCGGCTCAGGATCTTGCTGCCGAACAGGTCGAGCTGTACCTGACCTGGGGTGAGCCACCGGCGGCCGTTGCCGAAAAAATCGAGCAAGTCCGCGCCAAGGCCGCCAAGCAGGGTCGTACCGTGCGCTTCGGCATTCGTCTGCACGTCATTGTGCGTGAGACCAACGCTGAAGCCTGGCAGGCTGCCGAGCGGCTGATTTCGCACCTGGACGACGACACCATTGCCCGCGCCCAGGCATCGCTGGCGCGCTTTGATTCGGTCGGCCAGCAACGCATGGCCGCACTGCACGGCGGCAACCGCGACAACCTGGAAGTCAGCCCCAATCTCTGGGCCGGCGTCGGTCTGGTGCGTGGCGGTGCCGGTACGGCACTGGTGGGCGATGGCCCGACCGTGGCCGAACGGGTCAAGGAATATGCCGCACTGGGCATCGATACCTTCATCTTCTCCGGCTATCCACACCTTGAAGAGTCGTACCGGGTTGCTGAATTGCTCTTCCCGCACCTGGATGTGGAGCGCCCTGAGCTGCCGAAAAGCGCGGGTTACGTGAGCCCGTTCGGCGAGATGGTCGCCAACGACATCCTGCCAAAGTCCGCAGCGCAGCGCTGAGGATATCGCCATGAGTCGTGTATCCACTCCCTGGCCGCAGCGCCTGGCGCCCTGGGCGCTACCGCTGCTGCTGTTGGCGGTCTGGCAACTGGCAGTCAGCGTTGGCTGGCTGTCGACGCGCATCCTGCCGGCACCGAGCGCTGTGTTCAGCGCCGGTGTCGAGCTGGTGCGCAGCGGTGAAATCTGGACCCATCTGGCGATCAGTGGCTGGCGCGCCGCGCTTGGCTTTCTGATCGGCGGTGCGATCGGCCTGGCCCTGGGCTTTATCACCGGTCTGTCGAAATGGGGCGAACGCCTGCTCGACAGTTCGGTGCAGATGATCCGCAACGTGCCGCACCTGGCGCTGATCCCGTTGGTCATTCTGTGGTTTGGCATCGATGAGTCGGCGAAGATTTTCCTGGTGGCCCTGGGCACCCTGTTCCCGATTTACCTCAATACCTACCACGGCATCCGCAACGTCGATCCGGCGCTGGTGGAAATGGCGCGCAGCTATGGCTTGTCTGGCTTCGAGCTGTTTCGCCAGGTGATTTTGCCGGGGGCCTTGCCTTCGATCCTGGTCGGTGTGCGTTTCGCCCTGGGCTTCATGTGGCTGACTCTTATCGTTGCCGAAACCATTTCGGCCAACGCCGGTATCGGCTACCTGGCGATGAACGCCCGCGAGTTCCTGCAGACCGATGTCGTGGTCCTGGCGATTGTGCTCTACGCCGTGCTCGGCAAGCTTGCCGACCTGGCCGCGCGGGGCCTGGAGCGGGTCTGGCTGCGCTGGCATCCGGCTTATCAACCGACGCGGGGAGAGGGCGCATGACCATCCTCAAAGAACCACCGGCACGGCTGTTGCGCGGCATACCGCTGGCGGCCAACAACCTGCAGAAAACCTTTGGCCAGCGCCAGGTGCTGCGCGACATCGACCTGCACATTCCTGCCGGGCAGTTCGTTGCCATCGTCGGGCGTAGCGGTTGTGGCAAAAGCACCCTGTTGCGCTTGCTCGCCGGCCTCGACCAGCCCAGCGGCGGCGAACTGTTGGCCGGTTCGGCAGCGTTGAGCGAGGCCCGTGAAGATACCCGGCTGATGTTCCAGGAGGCGCGTCTGCTGCCCTGGAAGAAGGTGATCGACAACGTCGGCCTGGGCTTGTCGGGTAACTGGCGGCCACAGGCGCTGCAAGCCCTGGAGGCCGTCGGCCTGGCCGAACGTGCCAATGAGTGGCCGGCAGCACTGTCTGGCGGACAAAAGCAGCGTGTGGCCCTGGCCCGTGCCCTGATCCACCAGCCGCGCCTGTTGCTGCTCGACGAACCGCTCGGTGCGCTGGATGCCCTGACCCGAATCGAAATGCAGCAGCTGATCGAACGGCTGTGGCGCCAGCATGGCTTTACCGTTCTGTTGGTGACCCATGATGTCAGCGAAGCGGTTGCGGTCGCCGACCGGGTGATTCTCATCGAAGACGGTGAAGTGGGCCTGGACCTGATCGTCGACCTGCCACGCCCCCGTGTGCGCGGCTCCCATCGCCTGGCGGCGCTGGAAACCGAAGTTCTCAACCGCGTGCTCTCGGTGCCGGGTGCACCGCCCGAGCCGGAACCCGTAGCACCTTTGCCGACGCAACTGCGTTGGGCTCACTGACCTGAAGGAAGCAAACCGATGACCATCAAAGCGATCAACGTACGTAACCAGTTCAAAGGCACCGTGAAGGAAATCCTCGAAGGCCCGGTACTGTCGGAAATCGACGTGCAGACCGCGTCGGGTATCGTCACCTCGGTGATCACCACCCGCTCCGTGCGCGAGCTGGAGCTGACCATTGGCAGTGAAGTGATTGCCTTTGTGAAGTCGACTGAAGTGTCTATCGCCAAGTTGTAATGACCAACGCCCTGGCCATGCGCTGGCCAGGGCGTGATCGTTCAGTTCAGGCGTCGTGCGGGCGCAAACCTTCGAACAATGCGTTGGCCTGGCTTTCAGTTATGGGACCTCGCCATGCGCCGATACCCAGGTTCACCTCACTTGCCAGTTTCAGGTGGCCTGCCTCCAGGCGCGGAAAGCCTCTGCCCGGTTTCTGCTTGAAGTGAAAGTGAGCGTACCAGAGCGGGGTATTGCTTGAAATGTCGTCTATACGGTACTCCTCCAGGTACTCGATCGCTCTGCCCTGTTTGTTCTTGGCCGGTTCCAGTGTTCGTGACCAATGGATCCTTACCTGCTTCTCGGCATGCAGGTATTGCAGGTGTCCGACGGTGGGCTGCTGGTTGGCCTTTATCTGCTCGATGCGTAGCTGCCGGCCAAAACTACCCAGCTCAGCGACTGCCTGTTCAAGGTGCTGGACCAAGGTTTTCTGGGCATCGGTGAGGTCGTTCCCGGTTTTGTGAGTGATATCCTGCGCCAAATCCCGCAGCGTGGCAGCATAGCCATGCGCCAGGTCCTGCAAGTCGGCAGGCAGCATGTTCAGCCCTTTGTACTGCAGTAGTTTGGCGCGCTGCGCGGGAACATCTGCCAGCCGTTTGTTCGCTGTGGCTACCAGTGACTGGAGCGCGGCGGAAGGGACTGCAGGTGTTGATAGAGCCGATTGCCAATTGCCGTCCGGGGCACGGGTAAAAGTGGCATGTACTTCACTGTTCACCATGCGCTTGACGACCATTGCTGCTTGACCATTCACACTGATCTCGTGACCGATCAGCAACTGCTGGTCGACGGTTTCAAACAGGCGTGGCCTGCTGGGGCCACGGTTGCCGACAGGTTTCTTGACCGGCGCGGTGGCAGAAAGCGCGCCGTTGATCTCGTTGATCAAACTGGCTAGTTCTTGCCGTGTCTGCCGGGTTGTCTCGGTTGTAATAAGGTCAGGAAAAGTGTCCTGCCAGCTGAGCATGTGGTTGACGAAGCGTTGATAGCGCTGCTTGAGTTGCAGCAGGAAACGGTGCGACTCGGCGCGGCTGAGCCCGGCTGCGGCTAGATCGCCGTGGCTGAACAAGGCATTACGCAACTCCTGAGTCTCCCCCTCCACTCTGCGCAACATCAGCAGGAAGTCATAGCTGTCCGCTGTCGGTGCCTTGAAGATACCGGCAGCCAGGAACGATAACCGCACCACCCGGTAGTGGTGGGGATCTTGTGAGATGTCGAGGTCGGCGATGTGTTGCTCGTAGGTCGTCAGGTTGTCTTTGTGCAGCCGATTACGTACAGGGTTGATGCGGCGGATCTCCGCCTCCAGTCGCTCCAGGGTAGCGGCCAGTTCCCTATGTGCGTTTTGCAGCAATTTGAGATGGTTCAACGGGTTGCCGGGGGCTTCTTCCATCATCCGGTGGAGTCGAGTCAGTTCGCTGAACGACTTGTGCACTTGTGATTGGCGTAGAGAAATCAGCGTCGGGTGGTTCCTGCCAAGACCGAAAGCCAGGCCCTGACTCATGTTTCGGTAGTCCTCGGGGCGCAGGTGCGGGCGGATCGTGCGTAGACGGTCCAGGCTCTGCTCATGGAAGGTTAAAAACTCCTGGAGTTGCTCCGAGGCTTCTTGCAGTGTCCGTTTGATGGTCGCGTGGTCAGCGGGTGTTCCTACTGGGCCATCAGGCCCATAGCCCTGCGCCTTGTTCAATGCACTTAGTTTTTCCAAGCTCCGGGTACTCTGGATCCGACGCTCCGCAGCGATACTGCTCACTACATCCACCGGCGACATGAGCGCGGGCTCGGGTCTCAGGTAGCCACGCAAGGTTTGCCAGCCTTGGTTGTACAAGGTGCCCAGATAATTACCCCCGCCAGCCAGGCCATTGTCGATGATCTGCCCACTCAAGCTGCCATGAGATGCCCAAACGCCCGCTTCGCTGAGCCTCACGGGTTGCTTGTAAGTCCGCGCATGGGTGCCTTTGAGCCGCCAGGTACGGTAGGTTTCGTCCCACTCGACCTGGTAGTACTGTCCCTGGTGCACGATGTAATCCGAGTGGGTTTCGGGATGTCGAAGTACACCCGCGCCATAGTCTGCCGGATGATCCACCCAACGGCCTGCAGGTGCCTCGGAGGCATAGCCGACGAACGGTTCCGGGTGTTTGCGGCGTGTCACCGTGATGCGCCGCAAGCCCATCGGGCGCTGGCGAGTGCTTGTGCGTGCCACGGCGTTGCTGTTGGGCACCAGAGAGGCAGGTGTCAGATCAAGGAGGGCGTCTACCAGCGACAGGAACACACTGTTCAGGTGTTCGATTCCTTCGCCGGAATCTCCCCGCAGGAAGGCCTCCACGCTCGCGTTGGCAGCGTTCCATCCATCGAACAGGGCGATGGCAGTACCAACCAACGGCACCAGACCCAAAGCCATTTTGATGTAGTCGTACACTCGGCCGTGACGGATGGCTTCCTGTTCGAGGAACAAATCGCTCTGGCTGCGAGACGATGCCCGATTCTCCAGAATCAATCGTCCCATATGCAAACTGGCCTGAAGCAGCGCCAACGACTCCTGGCGCAATGACCCGAGGCCGATGAAACCTGAGTACTGCTGCAATACCGCAGTGTTGATATAACTGAGGTGCTCGCTTGCATCGCCTTCCAGGGGCCGGCCGGCAAGGTAGCTGCGCATTGGCTCGGAGACGGCCATTTCTTCCAGAGCACGACAAGCATCCTCAGCATTGTTGTGCTGGCTGATGACTTTCCCATTGGGAGCGTCGGGCAGCAGCAGGAGGGTGGGGCCGGTCGTAGCCTGCAGAACGAAGACGCCGGACAGGTCAACCCTGTTGCTCGAACCATCCGCCGCGACGCCGGGAATCAATTCCAGCGTACGGTAGCTGGTGGTTCGGGTCAGGGTGTGATCCTGTTGTTCCCGGCAGAAACGTTCGAGCAACTGCTGGCCTTCCAGGTCCAGGTCAACCGATCTGCCCAGATTGATAATCGACAGCTGATGTTCGAACGGTGAGCTGTGGATTTCCTGGCGCAATTGTGCTTCCCAAGCCGTCTCATCCGCCTGTCCTTTGAAGGCACTGAGTATCTGCTGTTCGTAGGCTCCGGCCAGGTCCAGCTCTTTCACCAGATTGGCGACGAAGGTGAGATTGATCTTCTCACGCATATCAGCAGGCGCGGTGGCGTCGAACAGGATCCGGGCGTTGCCCAGGCGCAAGGTCAGATCATCATCCAGTGCCCATAACAGGAATTTCTCCAGGGGGACATTGCTACGTTCCTGGCTGAAGGCTACGACTTCTTTGTGTGCATTGGCGAAGCCAGACTCGGGTAAGGCAACTCTAGTCTTGTAAGTGCGATCCGCGATATCAAGGGTGATGCTCGGTAGCGTGGGCACGGAGAAAGACTTACGCAAACGCTCATGCAGCTTGTTGCGTGCAAACTGGCCGCGCTCAGGCAGGTCCCGCGCCAGGAGCTTATTGGAAAGCAGCATGCTCGCGCGAAACGCCTCGAGTTCTGTGGCCAATGCTGCTCGCTGGGCATCGTCCAGGCGGGCAAATGATTGCAGGTGTGTGTGGATGTGGGCGGTACGGTTCTTTTCTGCAAGCCGTTCGAAGGCTTGAACCCTCGCCATGTTAGTGCTGATGCCCAGCTTCTGGCGCAACGTTTCCAGCGCAGAAGAGGGCGTGCTGGTGAGCAGCGCAAGTTGTGTCTGTGTCAGGTAATCAAAGACATGCGTGGTGATTGGTGCCATGACGATGGAGGGCACCTCGGTTGTCTCGCCCAGGCGTTTGAGCAGTTCATCTGTGTCCTGAGGCCAAGCGCTTTCGAGCAGGGTTTCTGGCCAGGCACCATAGAGTGTCTTGAGCAGGGCTGTGGTCAGTTGTGTCTCATCGGTGAACACGATAAGCCCGCCGTCATGACCAGATTTGTGCAGCAGCCATGCGCTGTCAGGTTCTTCGCTGTCATCACTGATCGCTGCCCGCAGGGCCAGGTACCCAGTCAGCGCCCAGGACCGCTCGCCAATGACCAGCTTCAGTGCACTCGCCACGACCGGACGTTGCAGGCTCGGCGCGGGCCTTTCGACGATATGCTCGACCCACGCCAGGCGAGCCGCTGACAGATCACCGAGCAGATGTTGGAAGCGGGCTTCCAGTAACAATTCCTGGGAGAAATGCTGGCTGAGTTGTTCGAAACGACTGGTTTCGCCGTATGTCTGCCCCCAGGTTTCCGCATCCAGGGTATCGGGAAGATCGGCCAGCAGCTTCTGCAGCGTGTCATCTTCCTTGTCCAACTGCGACTGACGCTTGCGCAGTTCCTTCATTTTTTCCGCTGCTGGTTCGGTCTCACCGCCTAAATGGTCAATCAGGAGCTGCTCCTGCCGCTCGATCCTTTGTTTGCACCACCCCAATGGCAGGCGCTCGTTGAGCGAGTCGAAGTGAATTTCCTCAGCTGCCAGCGATTCGTCCGCGCTGACCAGCAGGTCCAACGACTCTTTGAGCTTCTCGTGCAATGTCTCCTTCAGCTGTACGCCCCGCTTCGCTTCCCAGGTTTCTATTAGCGACCAGTCCAGCGGATCGGTCGCACTTTCCTGAGCCGCTTCCAGGAGGTATGCCCCGGTCAGACGTTCATTGTCTTTCAGGATGGCGTCCAGAAGACCGACAAAGCCATCAGCGGACAGGTCCCGGACGGCGATCAAGGTACTATCACTTTCGCTTTCAAGCGGCGTCGCCGGGTTTGGCCAGAGCAGTTGGCGATGCTTGTGCGACCAGCGCAGCAGCGCCGACTGGCTCTGGAACGAACGGATGGGATTGTTGGCGTCGGGTCTATAGAGCAGCCACGGTGCGTCGTCGGTCTGGGGCTTGACCAGTAATGCTGTCGGACATAACTCGGCAGTGGCGCCCGGGTGGTTCCAGAGCAGCTGTGCATAGTGGCTGCTGTTATCCAGTTGACCGAGCTGCGAGGCTTGTACGTTGATACGGTCGAGTCCGTAATTGAGCTCTACTGTGCGCTGGAAATGCTCTTTCAAGCCTTGTTCCGTATAGGTCCGGCGCGATACCGCATGACCTGGCATGCGCGTGTCCCAGTAAGCGGAACGGCTATCGGCAAGCAATGGGACAAGTATTGGATTGAGTGCCTGTACCCAGTCTCGGCCTGTCCAGGCAGCGTACATCGAATCGCTCGCCAGCCCCCAGGTTGACCATTCGGCAAATGGATTGGCAAATACCGCGCTGGAGAGTACGCGGGCGGCGAAACTCAGTAGCGTCACCTGACTGTCGCCAGCATACAGGCCGCACGCGTCGGGATCGATTTGCAACGACTTTTGCAGGTGATTTCGCAATGTCGCGCGTAGACAAGGGGCCTGATCCAGTACGGGCTGCAACGCTTGCACTGATTGCCGACGCTGTTGGTCGGCCTTGAGCAGAGCGTTACCGCGCCCCGCGGTTATCCAGGCGTCCGCGGGAATAGTGAGGGGGACTGCGGTGTCGCCGATGTCGACGTAGGAAGTATCATCGGCAGGAGAGAGGTTTTCCGTCATGATCATGATCTCTGAAAGGCTGAGCCCTTGAAGTGGGCTCTCATTTCAGCGGTCAACTCATGAACACATGCGGTATATGTTGCTAGGTCAGCAAGTGCTTCGTTTGGCTAGATAGGGCGGCAGATACAAACTCAGATACGCATCAAACACGCGCATGCCTTCCTCGGCCATGCGCGGCGTAATCTGCCCATGCAGTTGCACCGAGCGGGCATACACCCGATCACCCAGCTCCATGGCCAGGGCAAACACATCGACGTCTTCCGGTAGTACCGGCAACTGGAAGTGCTGGGCGAACAGCTTGTGCATCAGGTCGCCCAGTTCGATGTCGTGTTGACGGTCGGCCTGGGTCACTTCGCTCAGGCCATGCTGGGCGAGGATCAACTGGCGGGCGGCCGCATCCTGGTTGTAGATGCTCAGCATGCGCTGCTCGACCAGCCGCGACAGGTCATGCCAGGTGTTCAGCGCTGCGGCGTCAATCGGCGCCGCCAGGCACGCCCGGAAGGCGCGATGCACATCGGCGGTGAGGGCTTCGAGCAGGGCCGGGACACTGGCGAAAAAGTGGTACACCGAGGACGGCGGGATTTGCGCGCGCTCGGCGACACTGTAGATCGACAGGCTGGCCACGCCTTCGCTGGCCAGCAAGGTACGCGCCGCTTCGAGGATCGAGTCGATCCGCGCCTGGCTGGCGGCGCGGGGTTTGCGCGGGGAGACGGTACGGCTCATGTCAGTTGCTGATCGCTAGAATGCTGGCCTGATAGGCGCTGACGAACAGGTCGAAGTCGGCCTTGTCCTCTTCACGCTCAAGTTTGGCCTGGGCCTCGAGAGACTCGCGTGCCGCTGCTTCGAAGCGCTGTTGCTCTGCTGCTGGCAGCGCCTGGGCGCGGAAGAACTCGGCATGGGCCTGACTCTGGCGCAGGGCGAAACGGCTGAAGCTTTGCTTGTGCTCAGTCATGCTCGCCAGCACCTGTGCCGATGGGGTCAGGGACGGATCGCTGACCTTGGCCTTCTGCAGTTCCAGGGCTTTGCCATGCTCGTCGCTGCCTTGGCTGCGATCAAGCAGTGCCGCCAGTGGCGCGATACGTTCGAGCAGTTCACTCGCCCATTCCTTGAGTTCAACTGGTTTGCCATGGCGTTGCAGCACCAGGCCCGGGCGGCGACCTTCCTTGACCACGCTGAGGAAGTTGCCGGTGCAGTTGCCACACTCCAGGTAGCCCAGCAGCGGGCTGTCTTCCAGGGCACAGAACAACAGGAAGGCGTCGAGGAAGCGCGCCTCGCTCAGGTCGATGCCGGTCGGCAGGAACGGGTTGATGTCCAGGCAGCGCACTTCAACATACTGAATGCCGCGGGCCATCAGGGCCTGGATCGGCCGCTCGCCGCTGTAGGTCACGCGCTTGGGGCGGATGTTGGAGTAGTACTCGTTTTCGATCTGCAGGATGTTGGTATTGAGCTGTACCCACTCGCCATCCTTGTGTGTGCCGATTTCCACGTAAGGCGCATACGGGGTGGCGACGGCCTTGCGCAGGCTGTCGGTGTAGCTGTTCAGATCGTTGTAGCAGGGCGTCAGGCCAGCCTGGGCATTGCTCTGGTAACCCAGGTCGCTCATGCGCAGGCTGGTGGCGTAGGGCAGATAGAGGGTATCGGCGTCGAACTGTTCGAGCTGATGGGGGCGACCGCGCAGGAAACCGGCATCCAGCGCCGGCGAAGCGCCGAACAGGTACATCAGCAACCAGCTGTAGCGACGGAAGTTACGGATCAGGGCGATGTAGGCCGCCGACTGATAAGCGCGGTCATCGAGGTTGCTGCCTTCGGCGGCGCGCAACAGCGGCCAGAGTTTCTCTGGCAGCGAGAAATTGTAGTGAATCCCGGCGATGCACTGCATGGTGCGGCCGTAGCGCAGGGCCAGACCCTTGCGGTAGACATACTTGAGCTGACCGATGTTGGAGCTGCCGTACCAGGCGATCGGAATGTCTTCCTCGGCCGGTAGCGGGCAAGGCATCGACGGGCTCCACAGGTACTCGCTGCCCAGCTGGGTGTAGGCGAAGCGGTGGATGTTCTCCAGGCTTTCGAGGGTCTGCGCAGGGTCGGCCAGGGCTGGGGTGATGAACTCCAGCAGCGACTCCGAGTAGTCCGTGGTGATCTGCTCGTGGGTCAACGCCGCGCCTAGAGCCTCGGGATGCGGGGTTTGTGCCAGGCGACCTTCCTCGGTCACACGCAAGCATTCGCGCTCGATGCCGTGCAGGCACTGCTTGAGCAGGGAGAGGTTGTCGCCTTGGCCGAGCAGGCTCAGGCGGCGGTTGAGAAGTTCGCTCAAGATGGATTCCTTCACGCGTCAGTCGCCCCAATATGGGGGTGGAAATGACGGTCTACAAGGGTGGACAGAGGAACTGGCGTTGTCGCCTGGTTTTGGCCGGCTTTCGGCAGTGCCTGCGCTCTGCCGAAAGTATCGCAGTTTGGCTGCTTGCGGCTAGAGGACGACGAACGTTCCCTGGGCTTTGGCCACCAGTTTGTCGTTCTGGAGTACCTCGGCGTCGACGACCAGGGTGCGCCGCCCGGCATGCAGCACCCGGGCGATACACAGCACCTCACCTTCGCTGACTGCGCGCAGGTAATTGATCTTGCACTCCAGGGTTACGCTCTGCTGGTCGAAGCCATGGGAACTGGAGCAGGCCAGCCCCATGGCGGTATCGACCAGGCTGAAGATCGCCCCGCCGTGCAGCTTGGCGCCGCGGTTGCGCAAATGCGGCTCCAGGGCCAGGGTCATTTCTGCAACCCCCGCCTCCAGACGTTGCAGACGACAGCCAAGCAGCTGGCTGAAGGCGCTGAGGACGACCTCTTGCGGGGCCTCCATCACTTCTTCTTCAACTGTTTGGCGTTGGCAAACAGCGATGCCATGGCGTTGTTGGCCGGCGCCGGGGTTTCTTTGGCGCGGGCTGGAGCGCCTTGTTGGCGGGGTGCCGAGCCTGGGCGGCTGCCACGGGCGCCGTCGATTTTCTCGCCCGGGGTGTCGCTCATGCGCATCGACAGACCGACGCGTTTGCGCGGGATGTCGACTTCCATGACCTTGACCTTGACCACGTCGCCGGCCTTGACCGCTTCACGCGGGTCCTTGATGAATCTCTCCGACAGCGCCGAGATGTGCACCAGACCGTCCTGGTGCACGCCGATATCGACGAAGGCACCGAAGTTGGTGACGTTGGTCACCACGCCTTCGAGGATCATGCCCAGTTGCAGGTCCTTGAGGTCTTCGACGCCTTCCTGGAATTCAGCGGTCTTGAACTCTGGGCGGGGGTCACGGCCGGGCTTGTCCAGTTCCTGGAGAATGTCGGTGACAGTGGGCAGGCCGAAAGTTTCGTCGGTGTATTTTTTCGGGTCCAGGCGCTTGAGGAAACCGCTGTCGCCAATCAGCGAGCGGATATCACGGTCGGTTTCAGCAGCGATGCGCTGTACCAGCGGATAGGCCTCAGGGTGCACCGCCGAGGCGTCCAGCGGGTTGTCGCCGTTCATGACGCGCAGGAAACCGGCGGCCTGTTCGAAGGTTTTTTCGCCCAGGCGGCTGACTTTCTTCAACGCTGCACGGGTTTTGAACGCGCCGTTGGCGTCGCGGTGGCTGACGATGTTCTGTGCCAGGGTGCTGTTGAGACCGGAGATCCGCGCCAGCAGGGCCACCGAGGCGGTGTTGACGTCAACGCCGACGGCGTTCACGCAGTCCTCGACCACGGCGTCGAGACCGCGGGCCAGCTTGAGCTGCGAAACGTCATGCTGGTACTGGCCGACACCGATGGATTTCGGGTCGATCTTCACCAGTTCAGCCAGTGGATCCTGCAGGCGGCGGGCGATGGACACGGCGCCACGGATCGACACGTCGAGGTCGGGGAATTCGCGGGCAGCCAGTTCCGACGCCGAGTACACCGAAGCGCCGGCTTCGGAGACCATGATCTTGGTCATTTTCAGTGCTGGGTATTTTTTGATCAGCTCGGCGGCCAGCTTGTCGGTTTCGCGGCTGGCGGTACCGTTGCCGATGGCAATCAACTCAACCGAGTGCTTGGCGCACAGGGCAGCGAGCACGGCGATGGTCTGGTCCCACTGGTTTTTTGGCACGTGCGGGTAGACCGTGGCGGTATCGAGCAGTTTGCCGGTGGCATCGACCACAGCAACTTTGCACCCGGTACGCAGGCCCGGGTCAAGGCCCAGAGTCGCGCGCGGGCCGGCCGGAGCGGCCAGCAACAGGTCGTGCAGGTTGTGGGCGAAGACGTTGATGGCCTCGCCTTCGGCGTTGTCGCGCAGTTCGCCGAACAGATCGGTTTCCAGGTGGCTGTAGAGTTTGACCTTCCAGGTCCAGCGCACCACTTCGCCCAGCCATTTGTCTGCCGGACGGTTTTGATTCTGCAGGCCGAAACGCTCGGCAATCATCATTTCACAGGGGTGCAGGGTGCCCGGCAGCTCTTCGCCGACCTTCAGCGAGGCAGCCAGCACACCTTCGTTGCGGCCGCGGAAAATCGCCAGGGCGCGGTGCGACGGCACGCTTTTGAGCAGTTCATCGTGTTCGAAGTAGTCGCGGAACTTGGCGCCTTCCTCTTCCTTGCCAGCCACCAGGCGGGCGCTGAGCACGGCTTCCTGCTTGAGGAAGCTGCGCAGCTTGTCGAGCAGGCTGGCGTCTTCGGCGAAGCGCTCCATGAGGATGTACTTGGCGCCTTCGAGGGCGGCTTTGACGTCGGCCACGCCTTTTTCCGCATCGACAAAGCGCGCGGCTTCGACTTCCGGGCTCAGCTGCGGGTCGTTCAACAGGCCATCAGCCAGCTCGCCGAGGCCGGCTTCCAGGGCGATCTGGCCCTTGGTGCGGCGTTTTTGCTTGTAAGGCAGGTAGAGGTCTTCAAGACGGGTCTTGGTGTCGGCCAGCTTGATCTCGCGGGCCAGCTCCGGGGTCAGCTTGCCTTGCTCTTCGATGCTGGCCAGGATGCTGGCGCGGCGGTCGTCCAGTTCACGCAGGTAGCGCAGGCGTTCTTCCAGATGACGCAGTTGAGTGTCATCCAGGCTGCCGGTCACCTCTTTACGGTAACGGGCGATAAAAGGCACCGTCGAGCCTTCATCAAGCAGGGCCACGGCCGCTTCGACCTGTTGCGGGCGGACACCGAGTTCCTCGGCGATGCGGCTGTTGATGCTGTCCATAAAACCACCTGACAAATTGTGAAAACAAAGGCCGCGGGCGGGCGCCATGGGGCGCTCGGAGCAATGCGGCGCTGGCTGAAAGCGCCGCATTATACCCAGCACGCCGGGCTTGCGGTGATAGCAGGGCGCCAGCTCTTAACCAGGCAGAACTGGCGCATAGGGAAAAATCTGCTAACAATGCACACGGCACGGTCGATGGCGGCTAAGCCATAATGCGTGCCGAGATTAGAGGAGTTATCCATGAGCAGCACTGCCCAAACCGCTGAAGGCGAAAAAATTCTCATCGTCGATGACGATCCAGGCTTGAGCAGCCTGCTGGAACGTTTCTTCACCAGCAAGGGCTATCGCGCCCGTGCAGTACCCAATACCGAACAGATGGACCGCCTGTTGGCCCGTGAGGTTTTCAACCTGGTGGTCCTTGATTTGATGCTGCCTGGCGAGGATGGCCTCACCGCCTGCCGCCGCCTGCGTGCAGCGAACAACCAGATCCCGATCATCATGCTCACCGCCAAGGGCGATGAGTTGAGCCGGATCAAGGGCCTCGAGCTGGGCGCCGACGACTACCTGGCCAAGCCGTTCAACCCCGACGAGTTGATGGCCCGGGTCAAAGCCGTCCTGCGTCGCCAGGCCCCTGCGGTGCCGGGTGCTCCGGGCAGCGAAGACGAAACTGTCACCTTTGGCGACTACGAGTTGTCGCTGGCGACCCGTGAGCTCAAGCGTGGCGAAGAAGTCCATATGCTCACCACCGGTGAGTTCGCCGTGCTCAAGGCGCTGGTCATGCATGCGCGCGAGCCGCTGACCCGCGACAAACTGATGAACCTGGCCCGTGGCCGCGAATGGGATGCCCTGGAGCGTTCCATCGACGTGCAGATTTCGCGCTTGCGCCGCATGATCGAACCCGACCCGTCGAAGCCGCGTTATATCCAGACGGTCTGGGGAGTTGGTTACGTGTTTGTACCGGATGGCAATGCCAGCAAGTGATGTTTCGAGTGTAGGAGCCAGTCACTGCAAGCAGGGCGGACCTTCGGGTTGCCCTGTTTTTGCATGTGCCGAGATCCGCAAAGCCTGCGAGCCATGCTCGTTCCTGCAAAGTGTGTAGCCGTTGTCGATGAAAACGCCCCTGTGGTTCCCGCAAAGCTTCTTCGCCCGCACCCTGTGGCTGGTGCTTATCGTCGTGCTGTTTTCCAAGGCGCTGACCCTGGTTTACCTGCTGATGAACGAAGACGTACTGGTCGACCGCCAGTACAGCCACGGGGTGGCCCTTACCCTGCGCGCCTATTGGGCGGCCGATGAGTCTGACCGCGACAAGATTGCCGAAGCTGCAGGGCTGATCCGGGTGGTCGGCTCCGGTGTTCCTGAAGGTGAACAGCACTGGCCGTACAGTGAGATCTATCAGCGCCAGATGCAGGCCGAGTTGGGTGCCGACACCGAAGTGCGCTTGCGCATCCACGCGCCACCGGCGCTCTGGGTCAGGGCGCCGAGCCTGGGTGACGGCTGGTTGAAGGTGCCGCTGTACCCGCATCCGCTGCGCGGTCAGAAAATCTGGAGCGTGCTCGGCTGGTTCCTGGCCATCGGCTTGTTGTCGACGGCATCGGCGTGGATCTTTGTCCGTCAGCTCAACCAGCCGCTCAAGCGCCTGGTGTTTGCAGCACGGCAACTGGGGCAGGGGCGCAGTGTGCGCTTGCCGGTCAGCGATACGCCCAGCGAGATGACCGAGGTGTACCGGGCCTTCAACCAGATGGCCGAAGATGTCGAACAGGCCGGACGCGAGCGAGAACTGATGCTGGCCGGTGTGTCCCATGATTTGCGTACGCCTCTGACCCGGTTACGCCTGTCGTTGTCGATGCTGGCCAACGAGAGTGACCTGACCGACGACATGGTGCGCGACATCGAAGACATGGACGCCATTCTCGACCAGTTCCTCGCCTTTATCCGTGACGGCCGTGACGAGCCGGTTGAAGAGGTCGACCTGAGCGATCTGGTGCGCGAAGTGGTAGCCCCGTTCAACCAGCCGGAAGAACGCGTCCGCCTGTGCCTGGAGCCGATTCCACCGTTCCCGCTGCGCCGGGTGTCGCTCAAGCGCATGCTCAACAACCTGATTGGCAATGCCCTGTACCACGCTGGCAAGGGGGTCGAGGTGGCGGCCTATGTGTCGGGTGACAGCAGCGCGCCTTATGTGGTGCTCAGCGTGCTGGACCGGGGGGCGGGCATCGACCCGAACGAGCTGGAGGTTATCTTCAACCCGTTCATTCGCGGTGATCGTGCCCGCAGTGGCAAGGGCACGGGGCTGGGGCTGGCGATCGTCAAGCGAATCGCCGCCCAGCATGGTGGCAATGTCGAGTTGCGCAACCGCTCCGGCGGCGGGCTGGAAGCCCGGGTGCGCTTGCCGCTGGGGCTGCTGCTGCCGCGTGATGCGGTGTAGTGGGGTGTAGTGGTCTGGGTGGTGGATTCATCGCGGGGCAAGTCGAGTCGTCGCACCGCCGCTCCCACTAGCCCTTACCTTTGGTGCGGGTCAGGTTTGGCCCGCCGTTCTTCTCCAGGTGCTCGATGATCATCCCGGCAACGTCCTTGGCGGTGGTGACTTCGATGCCCTCAAGACCCGGCGAAGAGTTCACCTCCATCACCAGCGGGCCGTGATTGGAGCGCAGGATATCCACGCCAGCCACGCTCAAGCCCATGACCTTGGCCGCGCGGATGGCGGTCATGCGTTCTTCGGGGGTGATCTTGATCAGGCTGGCGCTGCCGCCGCGATGCAGGTTGGAGCGGAATTCACCGGGTTTGGCCTGACGCTTCATCGAGGCAATGACCTTGTCGCCGACCACGAAACAACGGATATCTGCTCCGCCTGCCTCCTTGATGTACTCCTGGACCATGATGTTCTGCTTCAGGCCCATGAATGCCTCGATCACCGACTCGGCAGCCTTGGTGGTCTCGCACAGGACCACGCCGATGCCCTGGGTACCTTCGAGCACCTTGATCACCAGCGGTGCGCCATTGACCATCTGGATCAGGTCGGGAATATCGTCTGGCGAGTGAGCGAAGCCGGTGACCGGCAGGCCGATGCCTCGTCGCGACAGCAACTGCAGCGAGCGCAATTTGTCCCGCGAGCGGGCGATGGCAACCGACTCATTCAAGGGGAACACGCCCATCATTTCGAATTGACGCAGCACCGCGCAGCCATAAAACGTCACGGAGGCACCGATGCGCGGGATCACCGCATCAAAGCCTTCGAGGGGCTTGCCGCGGTAGTGGATCTGCGGCTTGTGGCTGGCGATGTTCATATAGGCGCGCAGGGTATCGATCACAACCATCTCATGGCCTCGTGCAGTACCGGCTTCAACCAGACGACGAGTGGAATACAGACGCGGATTTCGCGACAGCACGGCGATCTTCATGCAACACCTGTGGAAGGAGAAATAGTGGCCGGAAATGCCGGCTTGTCCTGAACGTACTTGAGACCCGGATTGACCACCAACTGGCCATGGATCAGGGCTTTGGAACCGAGCAACAGGCGATAGCGCATGGCCTTGCGGCATGCCAGGGTGAATTCGACTTCCCAGACCCGGTCACCCAGTGCCAGCGGCGTACGGATCACGTAGCGGATTTGCGCCTGGCCGTTGGAGCTCTTGATGGTTTTCATCGTCACCAGCGGCGCTTCGCAGCGACGGTGACGCAGTTGCACGACGGAACCCAGGTGCGCATTGAAACGTACCCAGGGCTCGCCATTGCGCTCGAAGGTCTCGACCTCGGTGGCGTGCAGACTCGAGGTGCTGGCGCCGGTGTCGATTTTGGCGCGCAGGCCGGCCACGCCGAGGTCGGGCAAGGCTACCCACTCGCGCAGGCCAATTACAGTCAAATGATCAAATGTCTTCAAATTGCTCAACCAGCATAAAAAGTCGCATGGCCGGAACCGGCGTACGCGACAGGTCGGTGAACTGTAAGCACGCCGCGGTTTTTTTGCATCCGCCTGATACGGTAGTACAGTTCTGTTTACGAAAATAAGCGGGGAAATGTCATGGCACAAAAGCCGGAGGAAGACGACAAGGTTCGTCTCGACAAGTGGCTCTGGGCAGCGCGTTTCTACAAGACCCGGGCGCTGGCCAAGACGGCCATCGAAAGTGGCAAGGTGCACTGTCGCGGTGAACGATGCAAGCCGGGCAAAGAGCCACGAATAGGCGACGAATTCGTCTTGCGCACCGGCTTTGATGAGCGCACGGTGGTGGTCCGGGCGCTGTCTGTGGTGCGCCGAGGTGCACCCGAAGCGCAGACGCTGTACGAGGAAACCGCCGAGAGCATCGCTCGCCGCGAACAGGCAGCGGCCATGCGCAAGGCCGGGGCGCTCGGGGTTACTACCGATGGTCGGCCGACCAAGAAACAACGGCGCCAGCTCCACCAGCTTCACGACAGCGCTAGTTAACGGGCGGGTGGTGCACTGATAAACTAGGCGCCATTAACTCATTCACGCGAAAACCCGAACCCATGTCTGAATTGCCGGATACCGATTACACCCAACGCTTCATCTTCGACGACCGCGATGTACGCGGTGAGATGGTCGGGCTGGAGCGCAGCTACGCCGAGGTGCTGGCCAAGCATCCGTACCCGCAGCCCGTCGCGCAGCTGCTCGGCGAGTTGATGGCGGCTGCCGCACTGCTGGTTGGCACCCTGAAGTTCGATGGTCTGCTGATCCTTCAGGCACAGTCGAGCGGGCCAGTGCCGCTGCTGGCCATCGAATGCACCAGCGAGCACGAAATTCGCGGCCTGGCACGCTATACGGCCGAGCAGATCAAGGATGGTGCGACCCTTGCCGACCTGATGCCTGGCGGGCATCTGGTCTTGACCATCATTCCGGTCAACGGTCAGCGCTACCAGGGCACGGTGGAGCTGGACGGCAAGGACCTGTCGGAGTGTTTTACCAACTATTTCGTCATGTCCCAGCAGATCAACACCTGCATTTCCCTCACCGCCGACGGCATCCGTGCCCGCGGCCTGTTGGTGCAGCAGCTGCCCGCTGATCGCCAGAAGGACATCGAGGAGCGTGAGGAAAGCTGGAACCACGTGAAGGCCCTGGCCAACACGGTGAAAGCCGAGGAACTGCTCGGTCTCGACAACGAAACCGTGCTGCATCGCCTTTATCACGAAGACGCCGTGCGCCTGTTCGATATCCAGCCCCTGCATTTCCGCTGCAGCTGCTCGCGTGAGCGCTCCGGCAATGCCTTGGTTAGCCTGGGCAAACACGACGCGCTGGCGCTGGTTGATGAACATGGCGGCAAGATCGAGGTCGATTGCCAGTTCTGTAACCAGAGCTATCAGTTCGATGCAGCCGATATCGAGCAATTGTTCGCCGGTGGCGGTGTAGACACGCCGTCAGATACTCGTCACTAAAACGTTTCACCACAGGTAAATCTCCTGTCTAACGCCCGAAACATGCCGTTCTGACAGGAGGACCCTACTTTTTTTGGGCGTTTCTGGCATAATCCGGCCACTTTTTTCGCTGTAGTAGTTTTCAAAGCTCTACTACAAAACGTTTGGAGCACTCGGCCGCAGGCCGGATGGGGAATCTCATGACGCAAGCCAACAACACCGTGTACACCGACCTGAGCGTCGATGAGCTGGTAAAAGAAGCGCTGAACCGCGGTGAAGGCGAGCTGGCCGATACTGGCGCGCTGGTCGTGAAAACTGGTCACCGTACCGGCCGTTCGCCGGTTGACCGTTTCATCGTCGAAGAGCCGTCCACTCAGGAAGCCATCGCCTGGGGCCCGATCAACCGCAAGTTCCCGGCCGACAAGTTCGATGCCCTGTGGGACCGCGTCGAGGCCTTCAACAATGCGCAAGAGCATTTCGTTTCCCACGTTCACGTAGGTGCTGCCAGCGAGCACTACCTGGCCGTCAAGATGACCACCCAGACTGCCTGGCAGAACCTGTTTGGCCGTTGCCTGTTCATCAACCCGGCACAATACAATCCGGCTGGCCGTGATGAGTGGCAAGTGCTCAATGTTGCCAACTTCGAGTGCGTGCCAGAGCGTGACGGCACCAACTCCGATGGTTGCGTGATCATCAACTTCGCTCAGAAGAAAGTACTGATCGCTGGCATGCGTTACGCCGGTGAAATGAAGAAAGCCATGTTCTCGGTGCAGAACTTCCTGCTGCCGGCCGCCGACGTGCTGCCAATGCACTGCGCTGCCAACATCGGCGAAGCGGGTGACGTCACCCTGTTCTTCGGTCTGTCGGGTACCGGCAAGACCACCCTGTCGGCTGACGAAAGCCGTTACCTGATCGGTGACGACGAGCACGGTTGGGGCGAAGGCGTGGTGTTCAACATCGAAGGCGGTTGCTATGCCAAGTGCATCGACCTGTCCGAGAAGAACGAGCCGGTCATCTGGAAAGCCATCAAGCACGGTGCAGTCCTGGAAAACGTCGTGATCGACGACGCCAAGCACGCCGACTACGCCGATGTCAGCCTGACCCAGAACAGCCGCGCCGCCTACCCGCTGGAGCACGTTGCCAAGCGTTCCGAGAAGAACCTCGGCGGCGAGCCTAACGCTGTGATCTTCCTGACCTGCGACCTGACCGGCGTGCTGCCGCCAGTGTCGATCCTCAGCGAAGAGCAAGCGGCTTACCACTTCCTCTCGGGTTACACTGCACTGGTGGGTTCCACCGAGATGGGTTCGGGCAGCGGCATCAAGTCGACCTTCTCCACCTGCTTCGGCGCACCGTTCTTCCCGCGTCCTGCTGGCGAATACGCAGAGCTGCTGATCAAGCGTATCCGTGGCTTCGGCTCCAAGGTCTACCTGGTCAACACTGGCTGGACCGGTGGTGGCTACGGCGTTGGCACGCGCTTCAACATTCCGACCACCCGTGCGGTGATCGCAGCGATCCAGAGCGGCGCGCTGGTCGGTGCCGAGACCGAGCACCTGGACATCATCAACCTGGACGTGCCAAAAGCCGTTCCTGGCGTCGATACCGTCCTGCTCAACCCACGCAACACCTGGGCTGACCAAGCCGCCTACGATGAAGCAGCCAAGGCTCTGGCCAACCTGTTCATCGACAACTTCAAGAAATTTGAAGTGTCCGACGCCATCAAGGCCGCTGGTCCACAGCTGTAAGCTGAAGCCAGTGTGAAACGAAAAAGCCGCCCCTAGGGGCGGCTTTTTGTTGTCTGTGGGAGCGGCGGTGCGACGCCTCGACTTGCCCCGCGATGGCGGGTCGTCAGCTACATCGCTTCGCGGGGCAAGCCCGCTCCTACAGGTATTATGGAAGCTTCATTGTATTCAACTTCCCGGGCCTGCTATGTCGCAATCACCTCAACGCCACGACTACCCGCACCTGCAACCGATCCTCACGCGCTGGCAGGACAGTGACCTCAACGGCCATATCGCCGGGGCCACGGTGTACAGCTATTTCGATACCACCATTCAGGCATTTCTCCAGTTGCAGGGTGGTCTGGACCCGCAGGAAGGCGAAGTGGTCGGTTTTGTGGTCAGTTCTGCCGCGGATTTCTTCGCCTTGCCGGCGTTTCCCGACACCCTTGAGGTGGGACTGCGCGTAGCGCGCCTGGCCGGCAGCTCAGTGGAGTACCAGTTGGGTCTGTTCCGGGTTGGCGAGATGCAGCCTTGTGCCGCAGGCAAAGTGATACAGGTGTTCGTCGAGCGCGCCTCCGGGCGGCCGGTACCGTTGCCGCCCGGGCTCCAGGCTGCGCTGCAGGGCTTGCAAGGCTGAGTCACGCGGTCAGTCGTTCAGGCGAATGATGCCTTCACGTACCGCAAACAGCACCAGGCCCGGCACATCATGAATCTGCAGGCGGTGCATGATCTGTGAACGGTGCGCCTCGATGGTTTTCACGCTCAGGCCCAGGCCGTCGGCAATCGAGCGGGTGCTTTCGCCACGGGCGATGAGCCGCAGGATTTCCAGCTGACGGGTCGTCAGCTGCATGGCGTTGTTTGCGGGCGTGCGCTTGCGGCTGTGTTTGACGGCCTGGCCGATGACCATTGGCAGAACTGCCGAGGACAGGTACTGACCACCATTCTTCAAGGCCTGCAACGCCTGCTCCAGCTCTTGCACGGTGGCACTTTTGAGCAGAAAGCCATGGGCGCCGAGTTGCAGGCAACGCATGACGAAGTCCAGTTCCGAACGTGACGAGAGCATCAGCACGTGGCAGGTCGGTGCGCGCAAATACAACTCGCGCAAGATCTGTTCACTGTCCAGGGTGTCGGCAGTCATGGCGAGGACAATGACATCAGGCTTGAGCCTTTCCGCCAGGGCGACAGCGGTCATGCCATCGCCTGCGTCACCGATTACGGCGTATTGTTTTTTTTGTTCGAGCAACGCCCGCAAGCCAGCTCGAAAGAGCGGCGAGTCATCGGCAAGTAGAATTCGGCAAAGCATGGGTTCGAGCCTGTTTCGCAAGAGTTGGGAGGCGGCAGGTTTGCTCGGTCCGTATGAGCGCTGCCGCGACGGGGCGCGATCAGTTTCGAAGGTCTGCCGTCGGTGTCGGCAGCGCAGGTCAGCATAGGCGCTCGAACACCGAGGGCAGTATCGGCCGCAACGGCAGATCAAGCCCGTGAATGCTTTCGCTGTGACCGATGATCAGCAGTCCCCCCGGGCGTAGCCGGGCCAGCAGTTGCTGGAGCACGCGTTGTTTGTCATCCAGACTGAAGCAGTTCAGCAGATTACGTAGAACTATCGCATCGAATACACCCAGGTCATCGGGCAGTGACTGGATCAGGTTGATTTGCCGCAAGCTGACACGCTCACGCAACGCCAGCTGAACTTGCAGACGCCCGGCCATTTCACCGGTGCCGTACTGGCAATAGCGTTGCAGCCAGCCTTCAGGAAAGTAACGCGCCTGGGCAATGTCATAGGTGCCTGCGCGGGCACGGTCGAGCATCCCTGGACTGATGTCGCTGGCCAGGATGTGCCAGTTGGCGTCACCGGCGTGTTCGCTGGCGACCATGGCCAGGCTGTAGGCTTCCTCACCAGACGAACAGGCGGCGCTCCACAGGCGCACGGGACCAGGGTGGTCACGTAGCCAATGGGCGAGGAATTCGAAATGCCGATGCTCGCGAAAAAAATAGGTCTCTTTGGCTACCAGCAGTTCGATCACGCGCTGGCGCTCGATGCTCTGCTCAGGCAGGGCAAGCAGGTGCAGGTAGTCGGAGAAAGTGGCCAGTTTGAAATGCCATAGGCGCCTGGCCAGGCGGGCGGCAATGACCGCGCGGCGCTCAAGCGGCAAAATCACGCCAGCTGCCCGCTCGACAAGTGATTGCAGCTCAAGGAACTGTATTTCATCAAGCGCAGGTATGCGTTTGCCAGCCGGCATATCAGCCTCTGCGGGCAATGGGCAGTCGGATCGGCGTTGCAGAATCGATGCGCATTCCCTGCGTCCATTGGCTGATTGGGGAATGGACGATGATAGCTACTGGCTATTTTTGCCAGAATCGGGGTGGCCCCTAAGCCGTACGTAGGGTAGGGGTAAGTGCAGGTTGTGTGACGTCGATGGGGCTGCGCGGGGAACGTGGCTGAATGGCTTGAAGCGTAACGCGCAGGGATCTTTCTTAGTCCCTGCCCGTGAGGACAGGGACTAAGAGATTGGCTTAAGCCCTGATGCGCTTAGCGATGGCGCCAGTGCTTCTTGTGCTTACGATGGCCATAGTGGTGGCCGCGGTCGCGGTAATGACGACGGTCGTCATAACCGCGGCTATAGCGGCGGGCCTCGTGGCGCTCGTCTTCATCGGCCTTGTTGCCCATGTAGTTACCCAGCGCGCCACCGGCACCACCACCTGCGGCGGCACCCATGTAGCCGCCCGTAGTGCCGCCGACGCTGCGGCCGATGGCGTTACCGCCCGCTGCGCCCAGGGCGCCGCCGATTGCGGCTTCACCACGCTGGCGCTTGTCGGCACCGACCGCACTGCCGGCTGCGCCGCCCAGGCCTGCACCGATCGTCGAACCGGTGCTACCGCCGATGGAATTACCGACCACCGAGCCCAGTACCCCACCCAATGCGCCGCCGATACCGGCTTCGGTGGTGCCACCTGCCGAGGCAACGCCACTGAGCAGGCCAAGAGACAACAACAGAATCGAGGAGTACTTCATCAAGAGAGCCTCATAAGGATGACGAGGCGATCCTGAGGCTGGCGAAGGGGACTGGCAATGGAAATCCGACGAGTAACACGACTTGTACACAATTCGCTAAGTTACTGTTTTAACTGTGAAACTTTCTTGGTTTTACGCTGTCTGAGCTTACTTGAGACAAGGCCCCGGCATCGCTGCCAGGGCCTTTTTTTGTGGGTGTCGAACAGCGGATTCTGTCAGAGGATGCGGGTGTTGTCGCTGGCAGCTTGCAGTTTGATCGCGACAAACTTGGAGGTCGGGGTATGGCTACCGTCGCCCACGCTCTCCAGCGGCACCAATGGATTGACTTCCGGATAGTACGCAGCTGCCTGCCCCGCCGGAATATCGAACGCCAACAGGGTAAAGCCTTTGACCCGACGTTCGCGGCCATCGCTCCAGAGCGAAACGATATCGGCCTTTTGCCCAGGGTGAAAGCCCAGGCGGATGATATCGGCTTCGTTGGCGAACAGTACGTTGCGCTGGCCCTTGACCCCACGGTAGCGATCGTCGAGGCCATAGATAGTGGTGTTGTACTGATCGTGGGAGCGCATCGACTGCATGATCAGGTCCGGTTCCTGGCCGGTCGCGCGTACACGCTCGTGCACCAGGTCATCTGGCAAACCGTTGGCCTTGAAGTTGGCCAGACCGCTGGCGGTCTTCCACTGCCGCTGCCCGGCGCTGTTGCCCAGGTAGAAGCCGCCCGGATGTTGCAGACGCTGGTTGAAGTTGTCGAAGCCCGGGATGGTGTCGCTGATCAGGTCGCGGATGCGCGAGTAGTCGGCTACCAGCCAGTTCCAGTCCACCGGCTTGGCGCCGAGCGTGGCAGCAGCAATGCCGGCAACCACCGCAGGCTCCGAGCGCATCTGCCGTGACAGTGGCTGCAACTGGCCGTTGGAGGCATGCACCATGCTGAACGAGTCTTCCACTGTGACCGCTTGCGGACCTTCGTGCTGCAGGTCGATATCGGTGCGGCCCAGGCAAGGCAGGATCAGACCCTGTTTGCCGTGAATCAGGTGGCTGCGGTTGAGTTTGGTGCTGATCTGCACGGTCAGGTCGCAGTTGCGCAAAGCCTGCGCGGTGCGTTCGGTATCGGGAGTGGCCTGAGCGAAGTTGCCGCCAAGGCCGATGAACACCTTGGCTTGACCGGCGAGCATGGCGCCGATCGCTTCTACGGTGTTGTGGCCGTTGTGCCGCGGCACCGTGAAGTTGAAACGACGCTCCAGGGCGTCGAGCAGGGCAACCGGTGGACGTTCGTTGATGCCCATGGTCCGGTCGCCTTGCACGTTGCTATGACCACGCACCGGGCACAGACCAGCACCGGGAACACCGAGGTTGCCACGCAGCAGCATCAGGTTGGCGATTTCCTGGATGGTCGCCACCGAGTGGCGGTGCTGGGTAATGCCCATGGCCCAGCACATGATGACTTTGCCAGCCTTGCAGTACATCCGCGCGGCTTGTTCGATCTCTGCCAGGCTCAGGCCGGACTGCGCCTCGATCTGTGCCCAGGCGGTGGTATCCACCGCTTGCAGATAGTCATCTACGCCTTGGGTGTGCTGCTTGAGAAAGTCGTGATCGAAGATCGCCGCTGCGTTGTTCGCTTGCGCTTCGCGCTCCCACTGCAGGAGGAACTTGGCCATGCCGCGCAGCACGGCCATGTCACCGCCCAGGGCCGGGCGGAAATAGGCGGTGTTGGTCGGGCGGTCGCCGTTGGTCAACATCTCCAGCGGATGTTGGGGATGCTGGAAACGCTCCAGACCGCGCTCCTTGAGGGGATTGATACACACCACCTGAGCACCGCGCTTTACCGCCTCGCGCAGCGGTTCGAGCATGCGCGGATGGTTGGTGCCAGGATTCTGGCCCCAGACGAAAATGGCTTCGGCGTGTTCAAAGTCGTCAAAGGTCACGGTGCCCTTGCCGACGCCGACACTCTGGCCCAGGGCCACGCCACTGGCTTCGTGGCACATGTTCGAACAATCCGGGAAGTTGTTTGTGCCGTAGGCGCGCACGAACAACTGGTACAGGTAGGCCGCCTCGTTACTGGCCCGGCCCGAGGTGTAGAACTCGGCCTGGTCGGGGCTGGCGAGGTTTTGCAGGTGACTGGCGATCAGGGCGAAGGCCGCATCCCAATCGATCGGGCGATAGCGATCGGTGCTCGGCTCATAGACCATTGGCTCGGTCAGCCGCCCCTGGTATTCGAGCCAGTAATCACTCTGGGCGAGCAGTGAGGTGACGCTGTGGCGGGCGAAGAACGCGGCATCGACGCGGCGTTTGGTGGCCTCCCAGTTCACTGCTTTGGCGCCGTTCTCACAGAACTTCACCATGCCGCTTTCCGGCGAGTCGCCCCAGGCGCAACCCGGGCAGTCGAAACCGCCATTCTGGTTGGTCTTGAGCAGGGCGCGGATGTTCTTCAGCGCGTTATCGCTGCCGATCCAGGCCTGGGCCACACTGCGCAGCGCGCCCCAGCCGCCAGCGGCACCGTGGTAGGGCTTGTAACGCGGAACGGGCTTCTGGTCGGCTTGATGATGCAGGCTCACGGTCAATTCTCCAGCACGGGGCTGAAGACCCGTGGCGCACTGTGTTTGGGCAGATGAATCAGGTTCAGGTTGTGCCGGCGCGCCCACTGCAGGGCCAGGCCGGTGGGCGACGACAGGCTGACCAGGGTCTGGATGCCGGCACGCAGGACTTTCTGGATCAGCTCCAGGCTGCAGCGGCTGGTGACAATCGCCAGGCCGCCATCGAGGCTAATGTGCTGGCGCAGCAGGGCGCCGATCAGCTTGTCCAGCGCGTTGTGGCGGCCGATGTCTTCGCGACCCAGCAGCAGTTCGCCCTGGTTGTTCATGAACAGTGCCGCGTGCACCGCACCGCAGTGCTGGCCCAGAGGCTGGAAGGCGTCGATACGCTGGCGCAGGCCGTCGAGCCACTGCGCGGGCGGCAGCGGCGCACCAGGCAATACGTTCAGTTCTGGCAGGGCCTGTTCCAGGGCTTCGACCCCGCACAGACCGCAGCCACTGGTGCCGGCCAGTTGCCGACGCTGGTTTTTCAGGTTCCAGAAGGCGCGGCTGGCGATTTCCACTTCCGCGCTGATCGCTGAACCGCCGCCCGTAAGCTTGAGGTCATAGATGTCGTCTGGCGAGGTAATGATGCCGCTGCCGAGGCTGAAACCGACGATGAAGTCTTCAAGGTCAGTCGGGCTTACCAGCATTACCGCCTGGTTGATGCCGTTGTAGGCAATGCCCAGGGCGACTTCTTCGGCCAAAGGCGTGCTGGCCTGGCTGTCATCGGTCAGGTGGCTGTAGTCATAGCGGTTGCTGGCCGCGGGCGCAGTCAGGGGGGCGGACGCCGCGCAGGCCGGAGGTGTTGTGCTCATCAGAGATACCGGCGGCTGGTCTGGTTTAAGCCTAGGCTTGCGCTGGGGTATCGTCTAATCGCTAATGCTGATGCCTTGATAGAGCGCGTCGATCAGGCACCGCTGTGCATGGCTTGAAATTCAGCCAGGCAGGCTTCGGCCAGGGCCGAGCGTGGTGCCGTGCGCCGCATGATCAGGCCCAGTGGCGCGAGGGTGCTGGCCTGCTCGATCGGTTGCAGGCGCAGCCGTTCGGTGAGCACTTCCAGACCTGCCGCCAGTGGCATGATCGCGCAACACAAACCGCCGCTGACCGCCTGAACCAGCTGATGGACGGCATCGGTCTGTAGCAGCAACCGCGGCTCCAGGCCCCGGCTGTGGAAGTTGTGATCAATCGACTGGCGAAAGTGCATGCCGGCGGTGAGCAAGCCCAACGGCAGTTCGGTCAGTGCTTGCCAGCTTAAAGGTTGCTCGTCGAAGCAAAAATGATCTGGGTCATACAACAGGCCCATGCGCGTTTCACCCAGGGGCTGGGACACAAAGCGCTCGTGGTCGAGGCGCTCCAGATACGACACACCCAGGTCCAGGCGGTTGCTGGTCAGCTGCTCAAGGATCTGTTCGGAGCTCAGTGCGCTGAGTTCGAAGTTCAGGTCCGGGTGCTGCTGGTGCAGACGTTGCAGCAGCGGCAGCGGATCGAAGCTCGACAGCGGTACCACGCCAAGGCGCAGGTTACCGACCAGGTGTCCGCGACAGGCCGCGGCTTCCGCGTGCAGGCCATCGAACGCGGCAATCACCGTACGGGCCCAGGCCAGTACACGCTCGCCCTGGGCGGTGAAGCCTTCGAAGCGCTGGCCACGGTTGACCAGGGCCAGGTCCAGCTCCTGTTCCAGGTTGCGCAGGCGCATCGACAGGGTCGGTTGGGTCACATGGCAGCGGGCGGCGGCCTGGCCGAAATGACGGGTTTCGTCCAGGGCGATGAGGAATTTGAGTTGTTTGATGTCCATCGTCGCTCCGTGGCGCAAAGCAGGCGAAGCATTCTAACCTGTCCTAGACTCCAGGCTCCGAGATTCATCACCAAGGAGAGCGGTATGAGCATTTTCAGTTTTATCAAAGAGGCCGGTGAGAAAATCATCGACCTGCTGACCCCAGGTAATGCCAATGCCAGCGAGCAGTTGAAGGACCATGTGGCGAAGGTGGGACTGGGCAATCCGAACATTCAGACGACGGTGGACGGCGACAAGGTTACCGTGACTGGTGAGGTGGCCAGTCAGGAGGAGAAAGAGAAGATCCTCCTGGCGCTGGGTAACATTGCCGGCGTGGCTAGCGTGGACGATCAGATCACTGTCACCGGCCCGGTTGTTGCGGCTGCCCGCTTCGTTGTAGTGAAGAAAGGCGACACCCTGAGTGCCATTTCCCTGGCCGTGTACGGCAACGCCAATCAGTACAACAAAATCTTCGAGGCCAACAAACCACTGCTCAGCCACCCGGACAAGATCTATCCAGGCCAGACCCTGCGTATTCCCGAATAACCCTCAAAGCCCTTCGAGCAGGGTCCGGTAGTCCTCGACTGCAGCGAATTCTTCGGTATCCCGCGGGCCTTTACGGCTGTCGGGCTGGCGCACCGCAAGCAGGTGCGCCACGCCGAAGTCGCGGGCGCTGCGCAGGATCGACAAGGTGTCATCGATAAACAGGCTGCGCGCTGGCACAAAGTCGATGTCAGCTTGCAGGGCCTCCCAGAACTGCGGGTTTTCCTTGGGATAACCGTAGTCGTGAGAGCTGATCAGGCGCTCGAAGTAGGGCGCAAGCTCCACCCTTTCCAGTTTCAAAGACAGCGAATCCCGGTGGGCGTTGGTGATCAGGATCACCCGTTTGCCGGCCTGTTTGATTGCCTTGAGGAAAGTATCAGCGTCGGGGCGCAGAGCGATCAGATGGGCGGTTTCCAGCTTCAGGTCACGCACCGGGAGGTTCAGCTCGCGGCTCCAGAAGTCCAGGCAGTACCAGTTCAGCGAGCCTGCGTGCTGCTCGAACAAGGGCTGCATCTCGAGCTCGGCCATCGCCCGGCTGATGCCGTGCAGGTCGGCGTAGCGCTGGGGCAGGTGTTCGAGCCAGAAGTGGTTGTCGAAGTGCAGATCCAGCAAGGTACCGTCCATGTCCAGCAGGACGGTGTCGATGGTGGACCAGGCTAAAACGGGCATATGAAATTCTCGGACAGTCAGGCAGCGGTGGCTGGGCAAGCCACGGTATAGTAACCCGTTCACGCCAAGGAGCCGCCCCATGCGCCAGAAACCCACCGTCCTCTCCCGAGAGATTGTCGCCAGCAGTCGCCTGTTTCGGGTCGAAGCTGTGCAATTGCGCTTCGCCAATGGTAATGAGCGCACCTATGAGCGGCTTGTGGGGCGCGGCAACGGTTATGGCGCGGTGATGATCGTGGCGATGCTCGACGCTGAGCACGCGGTGCTGGTCGAAGAGTACTGCGGCGGTACCGACGAGTACGAGCTGTCCTTGCCCAAGGGCCTGATCGAGCCGGGTGAGGATGTGCTGGCGGCGGCTGACCGCGAACTCAAGGAAGAGGCTGGCTTTGGCGCTCGTCAGCTCGAACACTTGACCGAGCTGTCGCTGTCGCCGGGTTACATGAGCCAGAAAATTCAGGTGGTGCTGGCCACTGATCTGTACGAAGAGCGTCTGGAAGGCGATGAGCCGGAGCCGATGCGAGTCGACAAGATCAACCTGCGCGAACTTTCGGCCTTGGCCCAGCACCCGCAGTTTTCTGAAGGCCGTGCGCTGGCGGCGTTGTACTTGGTCCGTGACCTGCTGACGCAACGTGGAGCGTTCAGCGCATGAGTGACGTGCAACTGATGCAACAGGTGGTCGAGTTGGCCCGTCAGGCGGGCACGGCCATCCTGCCGTTCTGGCGCGCCGATGTCGCGGTAACGGCGAAAGCCGATGATTCTCCGGTCACCGCTGCCGACCTGGCCGCCCATGAAGTGATTGCCAAAGGCCTGCAGGCGTTGGCCCCGGATATTCCGGTGCTGTCCGAGGAAGACTGCAATATCCCACTGGCTGAGCGTCAACAGTGGCAGCGCTGGTGGCTGGTTGACCCGCTCGACGGCACCAAGGAATTCATCGCTGGCACTGAAGAGTTCACCGTCAATATCGCCTTGATCGAGCAAGGCCGGGTGGTGTTCGGAGTGGTGGCGATTCCCACCAACGGCCGTTGTTATTACGGTGGCCAAGGTATTGGCGCCTGGTGCGCCGAGGCTGATGCAACGGCGCAAGCCATTCAAGTTCGCCTGGCTCCACCGGCGGGCGCAGGTTTTACCGTGGTTGCCAGCCGACGCCATTCAAGCCCGCAGCAGGAAGCCCTGCTGGCCGGTTTGAGTACAGCGGTCGGTGAGCTGGAGCTTGCCAATATCGGCAGTTCGCTGAAGTTCTGTCTGTTGGCCGAAGGTGCTGCCGACTGCTATCCGCGCCTGGCGCCGACGTCTCAGTGGGACACCGCGGCCGCCCAGGGTGTGCTGGAAGGGGCCGGCGGTGAAGTGCTCGATCTAGACGGTCAGACCTTTGCCTACCCGCCGCGCGAATCGCTGCTCAACCCCTTTTTCCTCGCTTTGCCAGCCGCCGCGCCGTGGCGCGGCAAGCTGCTGCAGCTGGCTTCAACGATGTAGCACGTACTGGCCGCTGAACAACACAGCGGCTTGATCGCTGCCGGCGTTGTTGACTTGGGTGTGCAGGTTCAGGCGCGCCCGGCCGCGGCGCTGGTAGGTGGCAACGAAGCGTTCCCAGACTTTCTCCTCAGGCGCTGCGCACACGGCGATGGCCGCGCCGGTAACCGGCAGCGGATAGCTGATTTGCCCTTCCTGAATGACGATATGGCCATCGTCGATCCCCGCCTCGCGCAGACGCAGGTGCAACCAGCCCCAACCGACCAGCACCGCCGCGCAGTACAGGCTGCCGCCGAACATGGTGCTCTTGTGGTTGACGTTGGCTGCCAGCGGCAACTGCAGGCGCAGTTGCTGGTGCTGCCAGTCGAGTACCTGCAGGCCCATCTCGCGGGTCAGCGGAATGTCACCGTGCAGCACGGATTCAAGGTAGCGGCTGTCGGTGGTCATGGGCGGTTGTCCTCCATCTCGTCGGGGCTGCTGTTGCTGTCGGCGAAGCTCAAACCATGCTTGCGCAGCTTGTCGTGCAAGGTCTTGCGTGGGATACCCAGCGCTTCGGCCAGACTGCGCATGGAACTGTGTGATTGGGCCAGTTCGGCGGCAATCAGTGAGCGCTCGAATTGTTCGACCTGATCGCTGAGGTTGCCGCTGCCGGGCGTGACAGCTTGTACATGGGCTGGCGGCGGAGCTTCACCATCCAGCGCCAGTTCAAGGCCCAGGGCAAAGCGCTCTGCGGCATTTTGCAGCTCACGGACGTTGCCTGGCCAGTTGTGGCGCAACAGCAACGCACGCTGTGCCGGTTGCAAGGTGTGGGGCGGCAGACTATGACGTTCGCTGGCAGCGTCGGCGAAATGCTGGAACAACACCAGGATGTCATCGCCGCGTTCACGCAACGGCGGAATACGCAGGGGCGCAACGTTCAGGCGATAGTAAAGGTCAGCGCGGAAGCGCCCCTGGTCGGCAGACTGGCGCAGGTCTTCCTTGGTGGCGGCGATGATGCGGATGTCCAGGGGGATCTGCTGGTTGCCGCCCAGACGCTCGACCACGCGTTCCTGCAGCAGGCGCAGGAGCTTGACCTGGACATCCAGGCTCATGCTCTCGATTTCGTCGAGGAACAGCGTACCGCCGTTGGCGAATTCGAACTTGCCGATCCGGCGCTTCTGCGCGCCGGTGAAGGCGCCGGGTTCGTGCCCGAACAGCTCGCTCTCGACCACCGATTCGGCCAGGGCGCCGGCGTTGATCGCTACAAACGGGCCGTCACGGCGGCTCGACAGGTCATGCAGGGCACGGGCGACTACCTCTTTGCCCGCTCCGGTCTCGCCCAGGATCAGCACGTCGGCACGGGTGCCAGCCAGGGCGCCGATCTGTTCGCGCAGGCGCAGCATCGGCGTGGAGTGGCCGACCAGGCGAGTACTCAGTTGCTGACGGTCGCTCAGAGCCAGGCGCAGGCTGCGGTTATCCAGAACCAGGCGGCGCAGGGCCAGGGCCCGGCGCACGCTGTCGAGCAGGGCGTCACTGGCGAAGGGCTTTTCGAGAAAATCGTAGGCGCCCGCCCGCATTGCCTGTACCGCCAGGGGCACGTCGCCATGGCCGGTAATCAGCAACACAGGCAGGTCTGGGTCCTGGGCATGCACGTGCTGCAACAGTTCCAGGCCATCGATGCCGGGCATGCGGATATCGCTGACGAGTACGCCGGGCCAGTCCTGGGGAATGCGTCCGGCCAGGTTCTGGGCGTCGCTCAAGGACAGCACTTTGAGGCCGGCAAGATCCAGGGTCTGGCTCAGGGCCTGGCGCAGATGCGGGTCGTCGTCGACCAGGATCACCTGTACGTGGCTGTCGATGAGCGGCTCGGTGGTCATGCCGATGGGTCCTCTGAAGTGTGCAGGGTGGCGCCGGGTGTGGCCACGCGAAGTTGCAGGGTGAGCAGGGCGCCACCTTCAGGGTGGTTACCGAGCAGCAACTCGCCGCCCAGCGCCCGCATCAAGGTATCGCAGATCGCCAGGCCCAGGCCAAGACCCTGGGTGCGCGTCTTGGTGGTGAAAAACGGTTCGCGGGCACGGGCCATGGCTTCGCTGGTAAAGCCCGGGCCGTTGTCGCGAATGTAGAGATAGACGTTGCCATCGCGCTGTTCGGCACTGAGCATGAGTTTACGCGGGTTGGCTTTCTCGGTCAGGGCGTCGAGGGCGTTGGCCAGCAGGTTGCCCAGAACCTGGCGCAGGCGGGTTTCCCCGGCCTGGACCCACAGCGTCGCATCCGGCAGATCGCGCACCAGTTCCACCGCCATGGCGCGACGGCGCTTGGCCAGCAGCGCCAGGGCGTCATCCAGGGCAGGTTGCAGGGCCACGCTTTCCGGGGCATGGCGGTCCCGCCGCGCGAAGGCACGCAGGTGAGCAATGATCGAGGCCATGCGCCCGGTCAGTTCGCTGATCAGCTTGAGGTTGCTGCGGGCGTCGTCGGTGCGCTGGTGATCGAGCAGGATCTCGGCATTTTCTGCGTAACTGCGAATCGCCGCCAAGGGCTGGTTGAGTTCGTGGCTGATGCTCGCCGACATGGTGCCCAGCACCGACAGTTTGCCGGCCTGGACCAGCTCGTCCTGAGCACGCACCAGTTCCTGCTGAGCCTGTTCGCGTTCCAGGACCTCGTCTTTGAGGCGGGTGTTGAGGCCTTCCAGGTCGGCAGTTCGTTCAATCACACGCTTTTCCAGCTCCTGGCGTGCGTGCGCCTCGAAATCGATGCGGTCCATGTAATGGCGTCGGCGTTGCATCATCAGGCCCAGCAACAGCATCAGCACCAGCAGGGTGGCAGCACCGATGGCGACCACGGTGTTGACCGAGCGGTCGATCAGGGTTCGCGGTGCGAGGATGCTGACCTGCCAGCCGGTTTCCTCGATGGCCTGGGTCTGGATCAACCAGGCCGCCTGGTCAAGGTTCAGCGGCTGCGGGGCTTGGGTCGGGTAGGGTTGAATGGCGGCGATGGCCTCGCGTTCATCATCGGTCAGTGGCCGGGTGGCACGAAAGCGCCAGTCTGGTCGGGAAGTGAGGATCACCACGCCGTTATGGTCGGTCAGCAGCAACTGCTCGGGGGTTTTGCCCCATAAGGTTTCGGTGTGGTCAAGATCGACCTTGACCACCAGGGCACCGATGATCTGCTCGCCATCGCGCACGGCAGCGGCGAAAAAATAACCGCGTTTGGCCGACGTCGTGCCCTGGCCAAAGAAGCGCCCCAGGCGTCCGGCAATCGCTTCGGAGTAGTAAGGCCGGAAGGCGAAGTTGCGGCCGACGAAGCTGTCGTGCTTGTCCCAATTGGACGCTGCCAGGGTATTGCCCCGGGAATCCATCAGGTACATGACTTCGGCGCCAGTCTGGGTGGCGATATCCTTGAGCAGGCGGTTGGCGTTGGTCAGGGTTTCAATGCGTAGTGGATCAGCCAGCACGGCACGCAGCGCAGGCAGGTCGCCAAGGATCTGCGGCAGGGTTTCATAGCGGTGCAGGGTGCCGAGCAAGTTGGCAACGTACAGGTCCAGGGTCTGGCGGTTCTGACCGGCCAGTTCGCCCTGATAGTAGTGTTTGGCCAGGTGCTGCAAAGGCCAGAGCAGCGGTGCCAGGCACACGGCCAGCAAGGCCAGGCTGCGCCATCGCGGGCGGCGGGGAAGTGGTGGAATCTTGGTCATCGTAATTGCGCCAGAATGATCTGGCGCATTATGCGCTACTTCAGGCAGTCGATCAGCGCTTGCTGCCAGTGCGGCTGGCTGACCTGCCACTCGCGTAGCAGGCGGCTGCAATCGAGGCGTGAGTTCAGCGGCCGCCGGGCCGGAGTCGGGTAATCACTGGAAGGAATAGGTACCAGTCTGGCACAGGGCAGGCCCTGGGCCTTGAGCTGCTCAGCGATGGCCTGGGCGAATCCAAACCAGGAGGTTTCCCCCTCGGCGGTCAGGTGGTAGGTACCCCAGGCACCGGCCTGACCTGCCTGCCAGCGTTCGATCAGGGCACGGGTGCTGAGTGCGATGGTGCCCGCCCAGGTCGGTGCGCCGATCTGGTCGGCGACGATGTTCAGTTCCGGTTTTTCCTGCAGCAAGCGTTGCATGGTCAGCAGGAAGTTACGCCCGTGTAGGGAGTACACCCAGCTGGTGCGCAGGATCAGGTGCTCACCACCGACAGCGGCGATGGCCCGTTCGCCCGCTAGTTTGCTACGCCCGTAGACCCCCAGTGGGTTGGGCACGTCATCTTCGTTGTACGGGCTGTCCTTGCTACCGTCGAATACATAGTCAGTGGAGTAGTGGATCAGCGGGATGCCCAGCTTCGCCGCTTCCTCGGCGAAGATCCCCGGTGCCTGGGCATTGATCGCAAAGGCCAGCTCCGGCTCGCTTTCGGCCTGATCCACCGCCGTATGGGCGGCGGCATTGATGATCAGGTCTGGCTTGAGCGCCTGGACTTGCTCGCGGATAGCCTCGGGGTGGGCCAGGTCGAGTTGCTCGCGACCCAGCACATGCAACTGGCCAAGGTCGCCCAGGCGCAGTTGCAGCTCCCGGGAAACCTGGCCGTGCTGGCCACTGATAAGGATGCTCAATGGGCGTGCAGTCATGGCAGCAAGTCCAGGTCTTTCAGCGATTTTCCGAGCTGGTCTTTGGCGGACAATTGCGGCCCTTCGCTCAACTGCCAGTCGATGGCCAGGTCCGGATCATCCCAACGAATACAGCGTTCGGCTGCCGGGTTGTAGTAGTCAGTGGTTTTGTAGAGAAACTCGGCGCTGTCACTGAGTACGACGAAACCGTGAGCGAAACCCTCCGGAATCCAAAGCTGGCGGCGATTGTCGGCAGACAACCTGATCCCGACCCACTGCCCGAAGTGTGGAGAGCTGCGACGGACATCGACGGCCACATCCAGCACTTCTCCGTGGGTCACGCGTACCAGCTTGCCTTGGGTATTTTCCAGTTGGTAATGCAGCCCGCGAAGTACACCCTTCTGCGACCGGGAGTGGTTATCCTGGACAAAGGTTGTGCTTACACCGGTTTGTTCTTTGAACGCTTTGGCGTTGAAGCTCTCGTAGAAAAAACCGCGCTCATCACCGAACACCTTGGGTTCGATGATCAGTACGCCGGGCAGATCAGTAGTGATTACGTTCATTAATATTCTTCAGCCAAGCCGTAAAGGTATTGTCCGTAGCCGGTCTTGCCGAATGCCTTGGCGCGTTCCAGCAATTGTGAGCGATCGATCCAGCCTTGCTGGAAAGCGATCTCTTCCAGGCAGGCCACTTTCAAGCCCTGACGGCGCTCGATGGTTTGTACGTACTGCGAGGCTTCCAGCAGGCTGTCGTGGGTGCCGGTGTCGAGCCAGGCAAAGCCCCGGCCGAAACGCTCGACACGCAGATCGCCGCGTTGCAGGTAGGCGTTGTTGACGTCGGTGATTTCCAGCTCGCCGCGCGGCGAGGGTTTGACGTTCTTGGCGATTTCCACCACATCGTTGTCGTAGAAATACAGGCCGGTCACCGCATAGGGCGACTTGGGTTTGGCCGGCTTCTCTTCGATCGACAGGGCGCGGCCATGCTGGTCGAAGTCGACAACACCGAAGCGCTCCGGATCCTTGACCAGATAGCCGAAAACCGTGGCGCCGGAAGGTTGTTTGATAGCTCGCAGCAATTGTTCGCTGAAGCCCTGGCCGTGGAAGATGTTGTCGCCCAGGATCAGGCAGACCGGATCATTGCCAATGAACGCTTCACCAATCAGGAAGGCCTGTGCCAGGCCATCGGGAGAAGGTTGTTCGGCATAGCTCAGTTCGATACCGAACTGGCTACCGTCGCCCAGCAGCTGCTTGTACTGCGGCAAGTCGTGCGGAGTGGAAATCAGCAGGATTTCGCGGATACCGGCCAGCATCAGCACGGAGATCGGGTAGTAGATCATCGGTTTGTCGAAGATCGGCAGCAGTTGTTTGGATACACCCAGCGTGATGGGGTGCAGGCGGGTTCCGGAGCCCCCGGCGAGAACGATACCTTTGGTCATGCAATGAGATCCTTGTAGTTGCTGAAGCCCAGGCGTTGCCCTTGATAACTGCCGTCTTGTACGCGTTGGCACCACTCCAGATTGTCGAGGTACCACTGCACGGTCTTGCGCAAGCCGCTTTCGAATGTTTCTTCGGGGGTCCACCCCAGTTCGCGTTCGATCTTGCTGGCGTCGATGGCATAGCGCTGGTCATGGCCAGGACGATCCGCAACGAAGGTAATCAGCTCGGCATAGTTGGCTATGCCTGCCGGGCGCTGTGGCGCGAGTTCTTCGAGCAGTGCGCAGATGCCGCGTACCACATCGATGTTTTTCTGCTCGTTGTGGCCGCCAATGTTGTAGGTTTCGCCGACCTGACCTTCGCTCACCACTTTAAGCAAGGCGCGCGCATGGTCCTCGACAAACAGCCAGTCGCGTACTTGCAGGCCATTGCCATAAACGGGCAGCGGCTTGCCGGCCAGGGCGTTGAGGATCACCAGTGGGATCAGCTTTTCCGGGAAATGGAACGGCCCGTAATTGTTTGAGCAGTTGGTGATCAGTACTGGCAGGCCATAGGTGCGCTGCCAGGCGCGGACCAGGTGATCGGATGCCGCCTTGCTGGCGGAGTAGGGCGAACTTGGCGCGTACGGCGTGGTTTCGGTGAACAGGTCATCGACACCATGCAGGTCGCCATACACTTCGTCGGTGGAAATGTGATGAAAGCGAAACGCTGCGCGCCCTGGCGCTGGTAGCGCCTGCCAGTAAGCACGGGTCGCTTCCAGCAGGCTGTAGGTGCCGACGATGTTGGTCTGAATGAAATCCGATGGTCCATCAATTGAGCGGTCGACGTGTGACTCTGCCGCCAGGTGCATGATCGCATCGGGCTGGAAGCGCTCCAGCACCGCGCTGACAGTTGCCTGGTCGGCAATATCAGCCTGGACAAACTCATAGCGGGTGTTGGTCGCGATACTGGTCAACGATTCCAGATTGCCGGCATAGGTCAGTTTGTCGAGGTTGAGGACCTCGTGCTCTGTGGCGCCGATCAGGTGGCGAATCAAGGCCGAGCCGATAAAACCGGCACCGCCGGTTATGAGTATGCGCATTTCCAATGACCTTTGATGAGTCTGATGATGTTTCGCTCAAGCCTAGCTTGCGGACAAACCGCGGCAAGGTATTTATGCCGATACGGCAGGGTACTGTGCTGCGCTTCGTAGTTCATCGCTTTTTCCCTGCCGTACTTGCTTATCGGCTGAAGCAGTGGCGATATAAGCAACAAAAAAATGAGGTCCCATCATGCCGCTCAATACCTTGCTTCACCGCTCCAGCCAGCCTTGTCCCGACGTCAGCGAGCCGCAAGCGCTGCAGGTGTTGCAGGAGCGCTACGGGCTGAGTGGCTCGTTGCAACCGTTAGGCAGTCAGCAAGACTTGAACTTTCGTGTCGATAGCGCCGAGGGACGCTATGTGCTGAAAATCTGTCACGGCGATTATACCGTTGTCGAACTCGAGGCCCAGCACGCCGCCCTGAGTTACTTACATGAGCGCGGGTTACCGGTGCCCGCCGTGATAGCGGCAGGGTCTGGTGAGCAACTGCTGGCCCTGGAACTGGACGGCCAGCCGCTGCGGGTACGTCTGCTCGAGTACATAGAGGGGCAATCGCTGACCCGCCTCAAGTACATGGAGCCGCAGTTGATCGCCGAGCTGGGCAGGCTCTGCGCCCGTATCGATCAGGCGCTGGCCGGTTTCACCCATCCCGGGCTTGAGCGCACCTTGCAGTGGGACCCACGGCATGCCCCGGCGCTGATTGCGCACCTGTCGCCGGTGCTCACCGACGAGCCGCGCAAGGCGCAACTGCTGGCAGCCACTGGCAAGGCCGAACAGCGCCTGCAACCGTTGCTCGAGCAGTTGCCGATGCAGGCGGTGCATCTGGACATCACCGATGACAACGCTGTCTGGCAGCGGGATGAGCAGCGGCAATGGCAGCTGCAAGGGGTCATCGATTTCGGTGACCTGCTGCATACCTGGCGTATAGCCGACCTGTCGGTAACCTGCGCCGCCTTGCTGCATCATGCCGAGGGCGATCCGCTGCGCATTCTGCCTGCCGTCCAGGCCTACCATGCGCTTAATCCGCTGAGCGAAGCCGAGCTCAAGGCCCTTTGGCCGATGATCGTTGCGCGCGCCGCCGTGCTGGTGCTCAGCAGCGAGCAGCAACTGAGTGTCGATCCGGGTAATGGCTATATTCGCGACAACCTGACTCACGAATGGGAGATCTTTGACGTCGCGACCAGTGTTCCGTTCGAGCTGATGGAAGCTGCGATTCTACAGGTCGCCGGCTTCGAACCAGGCACCTTGCCGTTGCAGGCAAGCCTACTGCTGCCTGGCTTGCAGGGCGGCACCGTTACCCCGGTGGATCTGGGTGTGTTGAGCAATCACTTGCAGGCTGGCAACTGGGAACAACCCGGTATCGACCAGCAACTGTTGCGTGAGCAGGCTGGCGCACAAGGTGCAGCCTGTTCGCTCTACGGTGAGTATCGTCTGTCGCAAACCCATATCGACAACCCGCTGGAGCCGCATACCTTTGCGTTGCATGTCGAGCTACAGGTGGCCGCGGGCACCGAGTTGCAGGCGCCTTGGGCGGGTGTCTGGGTACACACGGCAGAAGGCCAGGGCTGTCTGAAAGGCGAACACTGCAGCCTCTGGTTGCGCGGGGTGGATGATGCGCCTGACGCCGGCGCACACTTGAACCAAGGGCAGCGCCTGGGGCAGACGGACGGAGTGTTGCGCATCCAGCTATGCCGCGTCGCGGATCTGTATCCGCCTGCTTTCGTGGTGCCTTCACGGGCCGCCGCATGGACGTCGTTGTGTCCATCGCCACAGGCAGTGCTCGGCTTCCCCTGTGACGCCGAACCACTGGTCGATGCCCAGCAACTGCTGGCACGCCGCGACGCCAGCTTTGCCCGCTCGCAAAAGCACTACTACGAGCAGCCACCGCATATCGAACGCGGCTGGCGCAACTACCTGATCGACATGCAGGGTCGCTCGTACCTGGACATGCTCAACAATGTCGCGGTGCTCGGCCATGGCCATCCGCGCATGGCCAGCGAGGCAGCCCGGCAATGGTCGCTGGTGAACACCAACTCACGTTTCCATTACGCAGCCATTGCCGAGTTTTCCGAGCGCCTGCTCGAGCTGGCCCCCGACTCAATGGACCGGGTGTTCCTGGTCAACAGCGGCACAGAGGCTAACGATCTGGCGATTCGCCTGGCATGGGCCTACAGCGGCGGCCGCGATCTATTGAGTGTGCTGGAGGCCTATCACGGCTGGTCGGTGGCCACCGATGCGATTTCCACCTCGATAGCCGATAACCCGCAGGCGCTGAGCACCAGGCCGGAATGGGTGCACCCGGTGATTGCACCGAATACCTATCGTGGCGCCTATCGCGGTGAAGGAAGCACCGCCGACTATCTGCGCGATGTCGATGCCAAGCTTGATGCCCTGGCTGGCGAGCAACGGCAACTGGCCGGCTTCATTTGCGAGCCGGTCTATGGCAACGCTGGCGGCATCTCGCTGCCACCGGGTTACTTGCAGCAGGCCTACGCCAAAGTCCGCGCTGCCGGTGGCGTGTGCATCGCCGATGAAGTGCAGGTCGGCTACGGTCGGCTTGGTGAGTATTTCTGGGGCTTCGAGCAACAGGGTGTGGTGCCGGATATCATTACCATGGCCAAAGGCATGGGCAATGGTCAGCCATTGGGTGTGGTGATCACCCGCCGCGAAATCGCCGAGGCGCTGGAAGCCCAGGGTTACTTTTTCTCGTCTGCCGGTGGCAGCCCGGTCAGCTGCCGGATCGGCATCGCCGTGCTGGACGTGATGAAGGAAGAGGGCTTGTGGGACAACGCCCGTGACGTTGGCCGCTACTTCAAGGCACGCCTGCAGCATTTGGTCGATAAACATCCGCTAGCCGGTGCGGTGCACGGTTCGGGCTTTTACCTGGGCCTGGAACTGGTGCGCGACCGCACCACTCTGGAACCGGCCAGCGAAGAAACCACCACCTTGTGCAACCGCTTGCGCGACCTGGGGATCTTCATGCAGCCAACCGGTGACTACCTGAACATCCTCAAGATCAAGCCGCCGATGTGCACGACCCGCGAGAGCGTGGATTACTTTGTCGACAGCATCGACAGGGTGTTGTCCGAAGCGCTCTAGCACGTGGGCTGATAGCCGGTTAATCCGATTGTTATCGGATTAACCGGCTTTTTTGTGGCCGATATTTTTATTTTGTCGCTTTTAAAGTCGATATTTATCGGATATAAAGTGGCTCATTACCCCTGCAATCTGTCATCGGTCGTCTGCACGGTCAGTACGCCCAGTCATCTTTCGAGAGGTTTTCATGAGCCGCACCGTTACCGTCGCCGCCACCCAGATGGCGTGCTCTTGGGATCGTCAGGACAACCTGGCCACTGCCGAAAAACTGGTCCGCGAAGCGGCGGCCAAGGGCGCACAGATCATCCTGATCCAGGAGTTGTTCGAAACTCCGTACTTCTGCCAGAAGCCGAATCCGGATTACCTGCAACTGGCCACTCCAGTCGAAACCAACGCGGCTATCGAACACTTCCAGGCGCTGGCCAAAGAACTGCAGGTGGTGTTGCCTATCAGCTTTTTCGAACTGGCCGGGCGCGCGCGCTTCAACAGCATCGCGATCATCGATGCCGACGGCAGCAACCTCGGTGTGTACCGCAAGACCCACATTCCGGATGGCCCTGGCTACCACGAAAAGTATTACTTCAACCCGGGCGACACCGGCTTCAAGGTCTGGCAGACCCGCTACGCCAAGATCGGCGTTGGCATCTGCTGGGACCAGTGGTTCCCGGAGTGCGCGCGCAGCATGGCCTTGCTCGGTGCTGAAGTACTGTTCTACCCGACCGCGATTGGCAGCGAGCCGCACGACAAGAGCATTTCCTCGCGAGACCACTGGCAGCGTGTGCAGCAGGGCCATGCCGGCGCCAACCTGATGCCGCTGATCGCCAGCAACCGTATCGGTAACGAAGAGCAGGACGGCTACGACATCACCTTCTACGGCTCGTCGTTCATCGCCAACCAGTTCGGCGAAAAAGTCGAGGAGCTCAACGAGACCGAAGAGGGTGTGCTGGTGCATACTTTCGACCTCGACAAACTGGAGCACATCCGCAGCGCCTGGGGCACTTTCCGTGACCGCCGTCCGAACCTGTACGGCCCGGTGAAAAGCCTCGATGGCGCGCTGGAATCCTGATCGTTCAATGACCTCGCTGCGGGCTTTGCTGCCCGCAGCGGACACTGCAAAGGTTTACTCATGAAGACCCTGACCAGCACCCCACGCGCCGACGGCTTCTACATGCCTGCCGAATGGGCGCCGCAAACCCAGGTATGGATGGTCTGGCCCGAGCGTCCGGACAACTGGCGCCTGGGCGGCAAACCGGTACAAGCCGCACACGTGACGCTGGCCAAGGCCATCGCCCGTTTCCAACCGGTAACCGTGGCTGTCTCGGCTGCCCAGTACGATAACGCTCGCGCCCGTCTGGATGTGCCGAACGTGCGTGTGGTGGAAATCAGCAACGACGATGCCTGGGTGCGTGACACCGGCCCGACCTTCGTCATCAATAACAGCGGCGAAGTCCGTGGCGTCGACTGGGGCTTCAATGCCTGGGGTGGCTTCGAAGGTGGCCTGTATGCGCCGTGGAACCGTGATGAGCAAGTGGCCAGCAAGGTTCTCGAGATGGAACGCTGCCAGCGTTACCACACCGAAGGCTTTGTGCTTGAAGGCGGCTCGATCCACGTTGATGGTGAAGGCACCCTGATCACCACCGAAGAATGCCTGCTCAACCACAACCGCAACCCGCACCTCGATCGCGAGCAGATTGAAGCGGTGCTGCGTGATCACCTGGCGGTGGACACCATCATCTGGCTGCCCGATGGCCTGTACAACGACGAGACCGATGGCCACGTCGACAACTTCTGTTGTTACGTACGCCCGGGTGAAGTGTTACTGGCCTGGACAGATGATCCGCAAGACCCCAACTACGCACGCTGCCACGCCGCACTCGAAGTGCTGCAGAACAGCCGCGATGCCAAAGGGCGCACGTTTACCGTGCACAAGATGCCGATCCCGGGTCCGCTGTTTGCCACTGAAGAAGAGTGCGCAGGCGTCGATCCAGTGGCCGGTAGCCAGGAGCGTAACCCGTCGGTTCGCCTGGCTGGCTCCTACGTCAACTTCCTGATCGTCAACGGCGGCATCATTGCGCCGAGCTTCGACGATCCGGCAGATGCCGAGGCTAGAGCGATTCTGGCTCGGGTTTTCCCCGACCATGAAGTGGTGATGATTCCGGGACGCGAGATGCTTTTGGGTGGCGGCAATATCCACTGCCTGACCCAGCAGCAACCGGCTCCGTTCAAGGGCTGAGTTCACACAAAAATAAAACCCGTCTTCGGACGGGTTTTTTTATGGGCGGTCGACAATCGGCGTGTGCGCTGGCACACCTCTTGTATTTGTTTTGCATTGTATTTCAAACAGATAGGGCAGCGTTTTTCTGTCACAAAGTTTGAGTAGGTTAGCCGCTCACGGCCCAGGGGAGTACGTGTCGAAATGAATGCAGTAAGTGAGCCGGCTTCGCCCGCATCAGCAATGAACTACAAGTCACTCCAGCGTGTGGCGCAGTGGTTGAAACACCATGGAGCAATCCGGGGCAGGAAGTCCGATCAGCGTCGTTCGGTGATGGCGCGTTACCCGGCGGGGCTGATCACCGAAGCAGAGCTTGAAGCCCTGCTCGGTGGCTGACTGGTGGGAGCGTCAAGCTCCCGCTATCAGAAGCTGTAAGTACCCGTAACCACCAGGCTGCGCGGATCACCAAACTGGATCTGCGCGGCGCTGGTCGCCGAGCTGTAGTAGGTTTTGTCGGTAATGTTGTTCAGCGCCGCGCGCAGGTCCCAGTCCTTGGTACGGAAACCGGCCAGGGCGTCCCATCGTCCGTAGCCAGGCAATACCGCGGTGTTCTGGTTGTCGGCATAGCGTTCGCCGACCAGGGTCAGGCCGGTCTCGCCATACCAGCCCATCTCCGGTTTCCAGGTGACGAACAGGCTGCCATTACGCTTGGCGACGTTGCTCACTCGATTACCTTCCTGGCCATTGTTGTCCTCGACGATAGTGGCATCCTGAATACCGATACCGCCACGCACATACCAATTGCCAACGATGTTGCCGGTCGCCGTCAGCTCCACACCACGTGAGCGCTGCAGGCCGGTCAGCAGGGTGATGCCCGGGTTGTTCGGGTCGCTGGTGCGGCGGTTGTAGAGTTCAAGCTCGTAGACTGCCAGGGTGGTGCTCAGACGCTCGTCGAGCCAGTCGCTCTTGATCCCGACTTCCTTCTGCCGGGTTTCTTCCGGGCTGGTTTCATTGCTGTTGCCAGCGGCGCCCGGGGTGATACCGATCAAACCGCCACCCACCGGCGAGAAGGTCTTGCTCCAGGAGGCGTAGAGGGAGTGCTCTTTCCAGGGTGAATAGACCACACCCAGGCGTGGGCTGGTGCTGTTGCTGTCCTGCTTCTCGGAAATGCCCTTGAGCTTGTTGGTGGTCTCCACGTCGAACTGGTCAAAACGCACACCGGCCAATACTTGCCACTGATCGTTCAGGCGCAGTTGATCCTGGATGTACAGGCCACGGCTATCGACCACGGTGTGGTTGTTGCTGGACACCGCCATTGCACCGGTGTGCTGCAAATCGCGGTTGGGGTTGTACAGGTCAACGCTTGGCACCGGTCTGGCATCGGGCCCCTTGGTCGCTGCGTTGTAGAGCAGTGGGTCACGACGCTGGTTGCCGAACTCAAGGCCGGTCAGCAGGGTGTGCTGCAGGCCAAAGGTGTCGAAGTTGCCTTCCAGTTCCAGGTTGTTGAACAGGTTGCGGGTGTTCAGGTCTTGCTGCCAGCGCTGGCGGGTAACCTGGTTGGTTTTGGCGTTGTAGCCGGTCTGGTAGGTGTTGTCGAAATCGCTGTTGAGCTTGAACAGGCCCAGCGTATGACGCACCTGCCAGTTGTCGCTGAGCTGGTAGTTCAGGCGCGAGCGCAGCGACTGCGCTTTGTCGTCGATGAAGTCGCGCTGGGTGTCACCGTAGGTGGTGCTGCGGCTGACATCGGCCGGGCGGCCGTTGACGCTGGGGATGCCGCGATCAGGGGTACGGTTGTAACGGCTGTACTCGTACTGCACCAACCAGTTGAGGTCCGGGGTCAGCTGCCAGCTCATGGACGGGGCGAACAACTGGCGGCTGCCGTCGATGCCATCACGGAAGCTGTTGTTATCCTGGTTACCCATGTTCAGGCGCAGGCTGATGTTCTCCGACGGGTCGGCGCTGAGATCGGCGTACAGGCTGCGCAGGTCTTCGCTGCCGCCCTGGGCTTCGATGGTCGAGCGCCGGCCGGCTTCTGGCAGCTTGCTCACGCGGTTGACGATGCCGCCTTGACTGCCACGGCCGTAAAGCACGGCAGCCGGGCCCTTGAGTACTTCAACCCGCTCGATGTTATGCAGGTCACGCACGTATTGGCTGTCGTCGCGGATACCGTCGAGGTAGAAGTCGTTACTGGCATCGAAACCGCGGATGCGTACGCTGTCGAAGCGGGTGTCGGCACCGGTGCTGACGTTGGGAATGCCGCTCAATGCCTTGCCCAGGTCGTTGCTGCCGTAGTCCAGGACGTTGCTGGTCTTCACCGAGTCGATTGCCTGAGGCACGTAGCGTGCAGGGGTGGAGGTGCGGGTAGCGGTGCTGACTTCCTTCACCCGTGGATCATCGCGATCACGGTCACTTTCAGCGTTAACCGCAAGCTCGGGGAGGGTGGTAGTGGCAGCTAGCGCCAGTCCGGAACTGAGAAACAGGGAGACACCCAGGGTCAAGGGTGACAGGCGGCAGGGGGCAGGCATGAGGACATCCGCAGGGTTTGAGTAGTAGACAAAAGTGGTATGAGAATTTTGCGCGGATGATAATGCTTGCCATTTACTTGCGTTAATTGTTTCTCATTTGCTGTTACATATTAATGTTTCAATATGTTTCTTGGATGTAAATCCTTGAATTGGATCCATATTTGATCTGTTTTTGACAATAAAGCTGCACTGATAGCAGCGTTTTTCCTATGTAGTAACCGGCATAACCTGCGGGCACTGTTTTAGCGTTGTCCGGAGAACCCGATGTCTGCCCAACTGACCCTTCACTATGTTTTCGACCCTCTGTGCGGCTGGTGCTACGGTGCCGAACCCTTGATTCATGCCGCGAGTACACGCCTGCCGGTGGTATTGCACGGTGGTGGAATGATGGCGGGAGCGAATCGGCAGAAGGTGTCGGCACAGCTGCGTGATTTCGTCATCCCCCACGACCGGCGCATCGCCGAGTACACCGGGCAGCCGTTTGGCGAGGGTTACTTCGAGGGGTTGCTGCGCGACCACAGCGCGGTATTCGATTCACAGCCACCGATTGCGGCGATCCTCGCGGCTGAGCAAATGGCCGGGCGAGGGCTGGAGATGCTGGCGCGGCTGCAGCAGGCGCACTATGTAGAAGGTCGTCGCATCGCTGACCACGAAGTGCTGCAGGTTGTCGCAGGCGAACTTGGCCTGGCACTGCCTGCCTTCAATGCAGCCATTGCCCAGGTCGATAGCGAACGCCATATGCGCACCAGCCGGGCGCTGCTCGCCAGTGTCGGTGGGCAGGGTTATCCGACGCTGGTGCTGGAGCGTGAGGGGCAACTGCAGGTGATCGATATTGGCCCGTTCCTGGGCAAGCCCGAGCGGTTCGGCCAATGGCTGGATAAGGCGTCTGAACAACACTTGAGCAAAACGCCCCCTGCGGCATTTTGTGCATTGGACGGCTGCGATCTGGCTCAATAAACAGGGTAATTTCACGAAATTTTGACATGTTGATCCGCACACGGATAGGATTCGGTCAACGCCTGTCGGCCCATAGGCCAAGAGTCCAGAATAAAAGGCCCGCTGCGATCACTCGCAGGCGGGCTTTTTATTTTCTGACCCGCGAGCGTCAACCCACGCAGGGGGCGTGGTTCTGGCGTAGGCCGCAGCGCGTATTTGACTACGTAATAAGGAAAATAAAATGTTCAAAACCAGGATCAGCTTGATCGCGCTGGGGCTTATGGCAGCGACTCAGGCATCGGCCAATGACCAGGCCTCTTCAAAGGGCTTCATCGAAGACAGCAGTGCCAGCCTTTTGCTGCGCAACGCTTTCATCAACCGCGACAAGAAGCACGACACCAACGACCAGCGCGAATGGGGCCAGGCCTTCATCGGCAAGTTCTCCTCCGGCTACACCCAGGGCACCGTTGGTGTCGGTGTGGATGCTTTCGGTCTGTACGCTGTGCGTCTGGACGGCGGTAAAGGTCATAACGGCGGCGCCGGTATCGACTTCTTCAAGCCGGCTGATGGCGACTCGCCAAGCAACCAGCAGAACTCCCCGCACAACCTCGCTCGTGGTGGCGCTGCGGTCAAATTCCGCGTCTCCAACACTGTACTGAAGTACGGCGACCAGATGCCGGAACTGCCAGTGCTGCAGTACGACGATGGCCGTCTGTTGCCAGAAAGCTACACCGGTACCCTGATCACTTCCAAAGAGATCCAGGGCCTGGAGCTGAACGCTGGTCGTTTCACTCAGGAAGCGCGTAAAAGTGCTGAAGGTCGCGATAGCGGTGGCCTGAAGTCGATCAACGTATTCGGTGGTAGCTACAAGTTCACCGAGAACCTGTCGGCCTCCCTGTACGGTTCCGACGTTGAAGACGTGCTGAAGAAGCAGTACCTGGGCGTCAACTATGTGCACCCGCTCGCGTCTGATCAGTCTCTGACCCTGGATTTCAACGGTTACAAGACCAAGCTGGATCGCGAGTTCGCCGTTGATGACCGTCGCGACAACACCATCTGGAGCCTGGCGGCAACTTACGCTTTCGGCCCGCACTCGGTGACCCTCGCGCACCAGCGCAGCACCGGTAACACCGGCTACAACTACGGTTTCTACCAGAACGCCGGTGGCGTGGGTGATGGCGGTTCGACCATCTACCTGGCCAACTCCTACTGGTCTGACTTCAACAACGAAGACGAGCGTTCCTGGCAGCTGGGCTACGGTCTGGACTTCGGTGCCTTCGGTGTACCGGGCCTGACCTATAAACTGGCCTACGTGCGTGGTGACCACATCAACACCCGTGGCTTCGGCGAAGGTGAAGAGCGCGAGATCTTCAACCAGTTCAAATACGTAGTTCAGGAAGGCCCGGCCAAGGACCTTTCCGTCAAACTGCGTAGCTCGTTCCTGCGTACCGACACCAGCATGCGTCAGGCCGAACTCAACGACGACGGTAACGAAGTCCGCGTGTTCATCGAGTACCCGATCAGCATCCTCTGATTGCTGCTTGTGTCTCCAACAACCCCGGCCTAGGCCGGGGTTGTTTGTTTACGGCGTACGGCTGGCTTGACCGCCGTTGTCTCGCCGGTCTCCGGCTCGAAGCTGTCACTGCGGGCCATCCGCCACATCCGTGCATAGAACTCGCTGTCGATGGGGCCGTTGAGCAATTCACCGGGCTTGAGGAACACGTGCAACTGTGAAAACAGGCGGATTTCGCTAGCGCTGATACGCCGAACAAGGTGTTTAGGCTTGAGCTGTGACGGATGCTCAAGACCGGCGGCGGCAAGCATCTCGGCCAGGGCATGCAAGGTATTGCGGTGAAAGCTGTAAACCCGTTCGGCCTTGTCCGGTACTACCAGTGCGCGTTGTCGCAGTGGGTCCTGGGTGGCCACGCCGGTGGGGCATTTATTGGTGTGACAGCTTTGCGACTGGATGCAGCCAATGGCAAACATGAAGCCACGTGCCGAGTTGACCCAATCCGCACCAATGGCCAGCACGCTGGCGATATCAAATGCACTGACAATCTTGCCGCCAGCACCAATGCGTACCTTGTCGCGCAGGTTCAGACCAACCAGGGTGTTGTGCACGAACATCAGGCCTTCACGCATGGGCACGCCGATGTTGTCGCTGAACTCGCGCGGCGCGGCACCGGTGCCACCTTCCTTGCCGTCGACAACGATAAAGTCCGGAACAATACCGGTCACCAGCATGGCCTTGGCAATGCCCATGAACTCCCATGGGTGGCCCAGACAGAACTTGAAGCCCACCGGTTTGCCACCCGACAGCTCCCGTAATTGCGCGATGAACTGCAACAGCTCGATCGGTGTGCGAAAGGCGCTGTGCGCTGCCGGTGAGATGCAATCTTCGCCGACCGTCACCCCACGCGTAGCGGCGATTTCGCTGCTGACCTTATGCCCGGGCAAAATCCCGCCATGCCCGGGCTTGGCGCCCTGGCTCAGCTTGACTTCAATCATCTTCACCTGCGGGTCGCGCGCCTGCTCGGCGAAGCGCTTGGGATCAAAACGCCCTGCTGCGGTGCGGCAACCAAAGTAGCCGCTGCCGATTTCCCAGATCAGGTCGCCACCATGTTCGCGGTGATACGGGCTGATACTGCCTTCACCGGTATCGTGGGCGAAACGGCCCAGCCGCGCCCCCTGGTTGAGCGCGGCAATGGCGTTGGCGCTGAGGGCGCCGAAGCTCATTGCCGAGATATTGAAGATCGAAGCCGAGTAGGGCTGGCGACACTGCGGGCCACCGATGGCAATGCGAAATGAGGCAGGATCGGGGGTGTCTGCCGGCAGCATCGAATGGCTGATGAACTCGAAGCCGGGCCGATAGACATCGTTGAGGGTGCCGAAGGCTTTCTCGGCGCTTTCATTCTTGGCCCGTGCATATACCAGCGAGCGTTGAGCACGCGAGAACGGCAGTTTGTCGTCGTCGCCTTCGAGCAAATACTGGCGGATTTCCGGGCGGATGGTTTCGATCAGGTATTGAACCTGCTGCCAAGGGCTTCGGCCTGCTGTGCCTGGCCAGCTACCTGCTGTCGTTGTCTTACGGTTCGACCTTTCTCTTGTCACTGCTGGTCAGCACCCGTGGCGGCAATGAACAGGACGCTGGCCAGATCATCTCCCTGGCCATGCTCAGTACCGTGGTTGCCGTGCTCGGCAGCGGTCATCTGGCCGACCGCCTGGGCTCGGCGCGAGCCATAGCACTCTCGGCGTTGTGCCTGGTTGCGGCCTGCCTGGGCTTTGCCCTGGTGCCCGGTACCGGTGGCGGCTTGATGCTTTGTGGTCTGATGCTGGGTCTCGGCTGGGGCGCGTTCTACACCCTGGGGCCGATTCTGGTGGCCGAACGGGTGGCGCCGCAGCGGCGCACGCACTGTTTCGCCTTGCTGTCGGGCAGCATGATGAGCGGCATTGGTTCCGGGCCCCTGGTGGGAAAACTCGCCAGCATTTTTCACCTGCCGGTACAGACTGCTTTCTACGTTGCCGCATTGGCCGCGATCTGCGGTCTGCTGCTGTTCAATCACCTGGCGCGGCAGCCACGCCAGCCTTCAAGCCGGGTCGGCATCAGTGTGCGCACCTGCGCTCAAGTGCTGGGTTCGGCGGCGCGCTGGCCGATTCTCATGGTCGGTCTTGGTGGCGCGATTTTTGGTGGCCTGGGCAGTTTCCAGACCTCTTACGCGGCCGCGCGTGGTCTGGATTATTCACTGTTCTTCATCGGTTTCATGAGTGCAGCAATCGGCTGCCGGTTGCTGATTGCCGGCTGGGTGGTCAAGCGCGATGCCTACCGTGCGTCGGGCCTGCTTTCGGGCTTTATCGTCCTCGCCGTGCTGGCGCTGGGCTGGTGGGTGCAGGGCAACCTCGGCTACCTGCTGGCGGCGGCATTACTGGGCGTCGGCTATGGCCTGAACTATTCGGTGATCAATGGCCTGGCGGCGAACCAGGCGCCGGCCGGGCACACCCCACAAGCCTTGCTGCTATTCAGTCTGGCGTACTTTCTTGGGGTATTCGGCTTTCCCTGGCTGGCCGGGAACCTGATCGTCAGCGGTGGTACCGAGGCGATGTTCGCGGCCTTGTTGGTGATTGCCCTGCTCAACTGGCTGGTGAGCCTGGGGCGACTATTCGGTCGCTGGCGTGCCCGATCACTGGTCATGGCGAAGGAATGCTAACTGGTCATTTATTGATCCTGGTTAAATTTTGTTCAACTAGTCCGTTTTAGACTGAATGCTCTGCACCCTCAAAGGGGGACAAGGCATGACCATTATCGTGACCGGTGCTGCCGGCTTTATCGGTAGCAACCTGGTACAAGCCCTCAACCAGCGTGGCGAAACCGAGATCATCGCTGTCGACGACCTGACTGATGGCGACAAGTTCTGCAACCTGGCCGACAGCGAGATCGCTGACTACCTGGACAAGGACGACTTCCTTGATCGTTTTGCCCGCGGCCAGTTCGGCAAGGTTCGCGCGGTGCTGCACCAGGGCGCCTGCTCGAGCACCGTCGAAGGCGACGGGCACTTCATGATGGACAACAACTACCGCTTCAGCCGCGACCTGCTCGAAGCTGCCCAAGGCTTGCAGGTGCCATTGCTGTACGCCTCATCGGCGGCGGTGTATGGCGCAGGCAGGGACTTTCGCGAACAGCGCGAATGTGAGCGGCCCCTGAATGTCTACGGCTATTCCAAATTTCTCTTCGACCAGCGCGTGCGCCGGCAATTGCCTGTCGCCCGTAGCCAGGTCGTCGGTCTGCGTTACTTCAACGTCTACGGCCCCCACGAACAACACAAGGGCGCAATGGCTTCGGTGGCCTTGCACTGCTTCAACCAGTATCAGGCCCATGGCAAAGTCAGCCTGTTCGGTAGTTATGGTGATTACCCAAGTGGCGGGCACCTGCGCGATTTCGTCTCGGTGGAAGATGTGGTCAAGGTCAACCTGTTCTTCCTTGAGCGCCCGCAACTGAGCGGCATTTTCAACGTCGGCAGTGGTCGTGCCCAGCCGTTCAACGATGTAGCGCTGGCCGTGATCAACCGCCTGCCCGAACAGCAGGACCAGCCACCTTTGTCGCTGGAAATGGCCTTGCTCGAAGGCATTCTGGAGTACAGCGAATTCCCCGAGCATCTGCGCGGCAAATACCAGTGCTATACCTGCGCCGACCTTGAGCGCTTGCGCGCTGCGGGTTATCAGGCGCCAACGCTGACGGTCGAGCAGGGTGTGGCACGCTACTGTGACTGGTTACAGAGGAGTGAAAGCCCGCCGCCTGCACCTTATCGGCAGGCGGCTGCTGCTTAATGCTGACGCAGGGTTTTCACATCACCCTTGGCTGACGTCTCGCGCAGGTACTCGCTCAGCGAGTCATCCATGGCCTGTAGCCAACGGGTGTGATGGGGCACCGCTGCGGTTCCGGTGATGACCGAGCGGTAGGACTTGTCGCGATAGCCCATGATGTCCTGCTTCTTGTCCGACTTCCATTTCAGGAAGATCCGGTTCACGGCGTCGATATCGAAACTCGGGTAATCGGTCTGTTCGATCAGGTGGCGGATGTAGCGGCCCTGGAATTCGTACATCGAAGCGGTGGTTTCCAGCGCTTGTTCTTCGTCACGCCAGCGGGCGCTGTCGGCCTGCATGGTTGCTTGCTCCGGCAGCTTGATACGCCCGAGCATGTAATCGCGAGCAAACCAGGCTTGTGCGTCGAACAGGTTGAAGCTGTACCAGAGGTCCTGCATGCCCAGGTAGATCAGCTGCGGGTTCTGCTCCCACACCACGCCCTGGTAGAGCCCCAACGGCCACAGGCGATTGCTGGTTTTGAGGGTCAGCTCGTCCGGCAGGAACGGGAAGTGATGCTGGTAACCGGTGCAGAGAATGATCGCATCGACGCGTTTGCTCGAACCGTCGGCAAAAAACGCCAGGTCGCCTTCCACTTGTTGCAGTTGCGGCCGTTCTTCCCAGCCCTTGGGCCACTTGTAGCCCATCGGCTGGCTACGCCAGGCGCTGGTGATCGAGCGCGCGCCGTACTTGAAACACTGCGAACCGATGTCTTCGGCTGAATAGCTGCTGCCGACAATCAGCACATCCTTGCCCTTGAACTCCAGCGCATCGCGAAAATCGTGGGCGTGCAGAATGCGCCCGGAAAAGCGCTCGAAACCGGCAAAGTCCGGTACATGCGGCGTGGAGAAATGCCCGCTGGCCACCACCACATAATCGAACACCTGCTCGATACCCTGGCCGAGGGCGTAGTCGTAGGCGTTGAGGGTAAAGGTGCGGCTGGCCTGATCAAAACGTACGGCTTTTACCGCTGTGTTGAAGCGGATGTAATCGCGCACACCGGCCTTCTTCACCCGGCCCTGGATGTAATCCCAAAGCACTTCCCGCGGCGGATACGACGAAATCGGCCGGCCGAAATGTTCATCGAAACTGTAGTCGGCGAACTCCAGACACTCCTTCGGCCCATTCGACCACAGGTAGCGATACATACTGCCGTGCACCGGCTCACCGTGCTCATCCAGCCCGGTGCGCCAGGTGTAATTCCACATCCCGCCCCAGTCGGCCTGCTTCTCGAAACAGACCACTTCAGGCATCGGGGCGCCCTGGGCATGAGCGGATTGAAAGGCATGCAGCTGCGCCAGGCCGGAAGGGCCTGCGCCGATAATGGCAACACGAATAGTCATAAGATTTCCTGACAGAAAACACTGAAAAAAATGCAAAGCGTCTCCAGCCCTGAACGGCATGGCCGAGGGCAATGGAAAGCGGAAAATTCAGGTGTCAGCTGGCAGGCGGAGGGACAGGGCGCTTGCGCTTGTGGGCGAGCAGGGCGTCGCGAGGTGGAATCGACAGGGTGTGGAACAGTGTCGAGAGGGGCGAGTTGGTGATGGGCCCGAACGTCTTGCCGAACAGCGCGGCAAACGGGCCTTGGGGGCGAAAGATACGTGTGGTCTCGTTCATGATGGGCTGATTCTGCCTCTTTTCGTTATGGATGCCTTTTTAGCTATAACGGATGGGGGGTGGGATTACAAGGTAGATTCACAGGTCAGACCATTGAGGTTGTAGCCACCACTCGTCTGGGAAACCCATGAGTTTCAAGCGATTTTCGTCTTGAACCCGCATCAATTCCACCGCCCGTAATGTCCATTTGCTGTCCGGACTAATGAGATCAGTCAGATATGCCAGCATAGTCAACACAACATACACACGCTGGTTTGGTTGGGGGTGGGGCTTGCCAATTGGAGGGAAGGCCCAGTCATTGGGCAACTTGGGCCGAACCGCAAGTTCTCGATTCCACAACCGTGAGTGATGGGCGCAGCAATTGCGAATAAACGTGAGGGTATGAAGCCAGGATTCGAGTACTTCGAATGGCAATGAGAATCTGGAAGCAATGGCTTTCTTGTCAGCGCTCTTCGCGATGGCTCTGTACAACGTTGAGACAGTCCCCAGGCTCAGCTCCTCCAAAATGGCCCACGCAGGTGGAAGTTCCGGGTGATTGTAGGTTGCTCCGTAGTAACGAAAGTAGTTGTCTCTTACCCGCTTCTCGATTCGGTTTGGATGAGCGACATGAGGCTGTGGCCCGGCTCTGGTAATTTCCCGTTGAAGCTTCTGAGCTTCTTTTCTTAGCTGGTCCCTTAGTGGTTTCAACAGCTCCGCGTGTGCGTATGAAGACAGGAACATATCTGGGCAGGCGATCCAGTCAGGGCCGTGGCGCGGGCACATGTGATTGCTGATGGCCGCTCGGATTGCGACTTCAACTCGTTCAATGGCATCCATGATCAGACGTCGTAAGAGACCGTCGAATCAATAGATATCGACCACCTCTCGCAATGTCGCGCCAGCCTTGAACGTATGATCCACATCCTGTTCTTGAAACGGCCGCATATAAGGGCTCAGGCGAAACAGCGTGACCACTTCCAGAAAGCGCAGCGCCTTTGTCTCATTCGCGACGTGCAGACCACGTCGTTTCAGCAGATCCAATTGCTGTTCAACATTGAGAGCCGGCTTGGCGAATGGCCTCATGTAGTTTTCTCCAGGCAAAAAAAACCCGCACGATTTGAGCATGCTGACTTTGTCAACCTAGGCTTGGCGGGTGTGTTGGGGTGCATTATAGGCGTCGGAAGATGACGGTCAACGCCAAGAATTGGCCAAATTGTAACGACTACTCCCCTAATCAGCGCTCCGTCGGCATGTCTGCAGGTGCGCTTGCTCATTGGGTCGGTCGCGGTGGATAAACGAGAGCGGGAGCAAGTTTATCGGAAGGCGGCTGAGCGGTCAGGAAGTTGAGTTCCTGATCTTGAGAGCACGGAGTCGTCCCACCCTGATGCGATCCGACGCCTGAGTTCACAATCATAAGCTCGACTACATCTGTTGAATAAGAGCGGAGCAGCGACCATGGAATACGATGAAAAGCTGATTGAAGACGCCGTGCTTGCCCTCTTGGCAACCTTCAGTTCCGATGACGGCAATGCGTGGAAAGGGTTCGATTTCGAGATCATGAACCGATTACATGAACATGGTTTCATCAGCAACCCGGTCAACAGGAACAAATCGATTTGGTTGACGGAGGAAGGGCTGGAGCGAGGCCGGGAGATAGCCGACCGGTTGTTTGGGGTAGGGGCTCAATTGGAGCGTCTATCCGAATCGGATACCTAACCTCAGGCTACCGGGAGACGGTAGGTGGGATTACAAGGTTGCGGCAACGGCAAAATGCTGCAGCACTTCATGACGAGAGGGAAACTCCGCCTTTGTCATACTGTTCGCCCACCGCCTTCAGCGGATTGGTTACCCAGCCCATGGTGGTTATAGTGTTGATAAAATCAGGTTGGTGGTTATAATAACCACTAGCTGGCGGGTCAAGGATGACTATGAATAGCCGACAGCTCATTGCTCAAATCGAAGCGGATGGTTGGTATCTGGTGAGAATCAGAGGAAGTCACCACCATTTCAAGCATCCAGTTAAACCTGGGCTGGTGACGATCCCTCACCCGAAGAAGGATCTGTTAGCCAGGACTGCGAGCAGCATATTGAAACAAGCCCAGCTCTGATGAGGATTTCGAGATGCTTTTTCCGATTGCGATTCTCCCTGGTGACGAGCGTCACGCCTGGGGAGTAGAAGTTCCGGACATTCCGGGTTGCTTCTCTGCAGGGGATGATCTGGACGATGCCATGGCGATGGCGCGTGAAGCCATCGAAGGCCATCTGGAGATTCTTGCCCAGGATGGGCAAATGATTCCCAAGGCCAGCAAGGTGACAACCCATGCGAACAACCCGGCCTATGCGGGGTGCACCTGGGCTGTGATTGATATTGATATCAGCAAGTATCTGGGCAAGGCCGAGAAGCTGAACATCACATTGCCAGCCTATTTGCTCAGCCGTATCGATGCTTACGTGAAAAACCATCCAGAACAGAAGAGCCGCTCAGGCTTTTTGGCAGAGGCTGCGCTGAAGGTCCTGCAGAGTTCCTGATCAGGCTTGGGGGCCTTTTTAGCTACAGCGGATGGTGGCATTGGCCTGAGTTGGCTATGCGATGAAAACGCCCGATGCAGAGTAGGCATCGAGCGTTTTTGTGCAGGCAGGATTGCTATCAGAACGCTGCCCGCAACGTCAGCATGTAGTTGCGCGGCTCGCCGTACCAGTTGCCTCGATCTGTGCTGCCGATGGTCTGGTAGTACTTCTTGTCGAACAGGTTGTTGCCGTTCAAGGCCGCGGTCCAGTTGTCGTTGATGCGGTACTCGACCAGGGAGCTCCACACCGCATAGCCAGGCTGGATATAGGCGAACGGCGTCGTGCTAGGGCTCAGCGAGCCGTCGTCTCCGCGCAGACGTACGTTGCCGGAGACGTAGTTGTGGCTCTGGATGTTGGCGCCAAGGCCGACTTTCCAACGCTCAAGATCACCCTGCAACTGATAGGTGGTGAAGAGCTTGAACAGATGCTTGGGCGTCTGGCTGCTCAATGGCATGCCATTGTTTTCCGGGTTGCCTGCCTTGCGCTGTTCGTTGATGTTGTAGGTGTAGCCGGCCGACATCTGCCAGCCGCTGGCCAGCTCGCCGCTGACCTCGGTGTCCCAGCCACGGCTGACGATCTCGCCGCCGGCTTCGTAGCAGCAGTTGTTGGAAGGCGTGTCGCCGTACGCCACCAGCACCGCTTCGTTCTCGCGTTTGGTGTAGTACACGGAGCTGGAGAAATTCAGGCGACCGCCGTAGAACGCGCTTTTCACCCCGAACTCGTAAGTCTTGCCTTCGATAGGCTCGAGCTGTTGTGCGCCGAAAGACAGGTAGTTGGTCTGCGGTTTGAAGATCTCTGCGTAGCTGGTGTAGACCGACCAGTTGTCGTTCAGGTCATAGACCAGGCCACCGTAGGGCGTGACCACGCCGCTGGTCTTGCCGCCGAGGTCGAAGGTTGAACCGAAGCTCGGCACGATACTGACCTGGGTGTCTTCATAGTCGTTGTAGCGAGCGCCGACGATCAGCTTGAGTGGATCGGCCAGGCGCGCTTTGAGCGTGATGTAGCCGCCGGTCTTCCTGGTGTCCCATTCCGGGTACTCGTACCACAGCGTCGGTTTGACCGGCTTGGGCATCCTGCCGATGTCGGTGTTGAAGATGTCGACCGGGATCTTCGGCGTGTTGCTGCTGTAGTCGGCGTAGTACTTGTGGATGTTCTCGTGGTCGGCACCGATCACCAGTTCATGCTCGCGACCAAAGGCTTCGAAGGTGCCATGCAGATTGGCGGCGAACAGGTTCTGTTCGTTCTCGAACTCGCGCAGGGTGCGCTGGAAATAGTAGGTGCCGTTGGTGGCGTTCAGGCCGACCTGGCCGAGATCGTGGTGAGTGTCGTATTTCGTATAGGTGTAGCTGGCATCGGCCTTCCAGTTCTCGTTCAGGTTCTGCTCGACCTTGATGAAGCCTTCGAGGGTTTCGGAATTGCCGGCCGACCATTTGGATGCCAGCGAGGTGTGGCGCGAAAAGCCCAGGTCATCGCCGGTGACGGAGCGAACCAGGCCATTGTCCCAATAGCCGTCCATGTCACGCTTTTCGTAACTGCCGCCAACGGTGAGCAGGGTATCCGGAGTCAGGTCCGCTTCCAGCACGCCGAAGAACGCTTGCTTCTGGCTGTCGGCGTTATCGTAGAAGTAATCACGGTCTTCATAGGCGGCGGCAAAGCGGCCGCGTAACTTGCCGTCGAAGCCCAGCGGGCCGGTCACATCGACTTCCTGGCGATAGTTGTCCCAACTGCCAGCCGAGGTGCTCAGCTTGACCTGAGCATGGTCCAGCGCACGCTTGCGCACCAGGTTGATGGTGCCGCCAGGTTCGCCGGTCCCCGAGTTCAGGCCATCGGCGCCGCGCAGAACCTCAATGTGGTCGTACTGGATCATGTCGGGCAGCGACTGGTACGACTCATCGCGCATGGTGGGTGCGCCACCGTCAGTGGTGACGTTGGTGATCTTGAAGCCGCGCGAGTAGATCGACACATCATTGTCGTTGCCACCGACTACGGTGATGCCGGTAGTCTGCTTGAGGACCTGGCCAACGCTGTGCAGGCCCTGGTCTTCAATGTTCTGCCGGGTCATCACCGAAACCGACTGCGGGATTTCGCGCAGCGCCTGGGGCGTCTTGCCGCCGACCGATACCGCGCCAGTGGTGTAGGATCCGGTGTTCTCGGTCTCCATCCCCAAGCCCTGGCTCTGGATCAGCGTTGACCCGAGCTCCAACGCATCCCCGGCAGTCGGCAGCTTCTCGATCAGCAGTATGTCGCCATTGAACGAGGCCTTCAGCTTGCTGCCTTTGAGCAGTTGCTCGATGCCCTCGGTCGCGGTGAACTGACCGCGCAGGCCGGCGCTTTTCTGCTCATCCAGCAGCTCGCTGGCAACCATCAAGCGCAACCCCGCCTGGTCGGCAAAGCGGGTCAAAGCTTGGTCTAAAGGGCCGGGAGCGATATTGAAGGTTCGACTGATCGTCTGTGCGCTCTCGGCGGCCAGGACAGTAATTGGCATGCCCAGGCTGGTCGCCGTGGCGATGGCCAGGCTCAAGGCGGTACGTCGAATCAGATGCTGCATACGGCTCCCCTGCTGAAATCAGCGAAATAAAAATCACTCTCGACAGGGAAAGACGACAGGCTTCGAAAAGCTGACAGCGATCGACAAAGTTTTTTTAACGTAATGGCTCCGATTTGGATTTGTCCCGCTCGATCAGGGTCAGCCACGGCAACTGCCGGATCCGCACAGGCAGGGATTGCTGCAGCAACTGCAGTTGAGCGGCGAGGTCATCGGTGCCGACGATGCCGGTGACCGGCAACTGGCGCAGTGACTCATCGCGGACCCAGATCAGCCCGGGGTGGTAAGGCTTCATCTCGTCCAGCACATCGCCCAGCGAGCGGCTATTGAATACCAGGCGATCACGCCGCCAGGCGGTCTCGGCACTCTTGTCAACCGCGTAAGGCCGGGACAGGCCATGGGCTCCATAGTCCAGGCCCTGACCTTCCTGAACTTCAGCCGTTTGCGCCGTACCGTCGGCCAACAGGCTGACACGCACGGCATGTTCAGTGACCACAACATGCACATCGTCAGCCTTGCGTCGCACATCGAATTCGGTCCCCAACGCACGAATCCGCCCGCCAGCGGCCTCGACCTCGAAAGGTCGCTGCGGATCGGCAGCCACCTGAACATACAGCTCGCCGCTGTACAGACGCAGCAAGCGCGGGTTGCCATCCAGGTCGATATCTACCCGCGTTTGCGGTGCCAGCTCAAGCCGCGAACCGTCCTGCAACTGTAGGGTACGACGCTCACCCAGGCCGGTGCGCTGATCCGCCAGCCAGCCCTGTTCGCCTCCTTGCCAGGTCAACCCGGTGCCTAGCCCGAGCGCTAGTACCAGCCCCAGCACAGGCATACGCCGCGAACGTGGTGCGGGTCGTTGCAAGGCGCTGCCGAGGCGCTCCCACAGTTGCTCCGCCGCGTGGGCAGCGCGTTGATGTTCTGCTGAGGTTTCGCACCAGCGCAGGTAGCTTTCCCAGTCGGTCTTTTGCTCGTCACCCGAATGCAGATCGACCAGCCATTGCAGTGCCTGCTGGGTCAGCGAGGGCTCGGGCTGGTCGGCCGCGGCCGAGGATTGGCGTGCTTTCACTCAGTTGTCCATCAGGCTCAGACGGCAGGCGCAATGGTGCAGGGCGCGCATGATGTATTTGCTGACCATGCTCGGAGAAACACCGAGGCGCTCGGCGATTGCTGCGTGTCCCAACCCCTCCACCCGGTTCAGCAACAGAGCCTGGTGACAGCTTTCAGGAAGCTCACTCAGCGCCTGGTGCAACAAACGCAACTGCTCCCGCAGCAACACCAATTCGGCTGGCCCCGGTGCGGGGTCGAACAACTCGTCGCGCACATCCTCCAGCGAAGCCTGAATGCCACGGCGCGAACGGCTGCGGGTGAAGTCGATGATGAGATTGCGCAGCACGCGGATCAGGAAGAAGTGCGGGTTGGCGATATCACGGGTTCGCTCTGCACGGTCGAGGCCGACATAGCGCACGAACGTATCCTGAGTAAGGTCGGCAGCCAGCTCGCGATCACCGAGGCGGCGGTAGGCAATCTGCTGGAGCTCGCGGTGATAGAGGCGAAACAACCGATCCATGTTATCAGCCAAAGCGCGCTCCAGAAGGGCCGATGCCGAGAAGACTGTGAGGAGCGGTAGAGTACAAATTATGAGAATTATTCGCAATGGCGTGCCAGTCATCACCGGGGATAGAAGCAAGGTCATCGGTGGACATGGCGCTCCGTCGGCATGTCTGCAGGTGCGCATGCTCATCGAGTCGCTTTAGGTCACTGTAAAGACTAACGTCATTACAGTGAGGCCAGTGCCATGGCATCTATCAACGTTCGTATCGACGACGAACTCAAAGCGCGTGCATACCGCGAACTTGAAAAGCTGGGCGTCACGCCATCTGAGCTGATGCGCCAAGCGCTGCAGTACGTAGTAGAGCGCGGCCAGTTGCCGTTCAAGCCAGTGCTGATGACTGAGGATGATGAGGCCCTGCTCGCCACGGTGCGTGAACGTCTTGCTGCACCTCAGCGGGTAAAGCGTTCGCTGGATGACCTATAGCCTTGAGTTTGATGCACGAGCACTGAAGGGTTGAGCGGTTGGGGGATTGAGCCTCGGAACTCATGAGCACGGTGTTACTAAAACACAATCAAAAAAGGCCCACCTTGCGGTGAGCCTCTTTTTTACTGCAGGCCCGCAAAGAGCCCGCTCAACCACGGTCACTCTTTGATGCAGTAGGCCGTTGGCGTCAGGCACCAAGGGAACTTGCGCAAGGTGACCTTGATGTTGCGCGACTTGACGAACTCATCGAACGCCGTCGCCTCGCCACCCCATGGCGGCAGGCCGTACTCGTCGAACACCACCACGCCGCCCGGCACCACCAGGTCCCAGAGCTTTTCCAGGGTGTACAGCGTCGGCTCGTACAGGTCCAGGTCGAAGTGCAGCAGGTTGATGCGCAGGCCAGGCGTCGCCTCCAGGAAAGGCCCCAGGGTGTCCTGGACCCGCCCCTTGATCAGCCGCGAGCGCTCCCGAGCGAGGATGTTGTCTTCATTGAACAGCCGGGTCAGGGCGAAGATCTCGCCCTCGACCGACTCGGCCGACCAGCCGCCGGACTTCTTGTCGGCCTGCAGATCGTTGACCGTCACGCCATCCTTGCTGTTGAAGTCGGACAGGCCTTCGAATGAGTCAAAGCCATAGACTTTCTTGGAGGTGTCGGTGGGCGCGAAGATCTCCAGGAACTTGTGGAAGGTGAAGAACGACACGCCACGCGAAACGCCGAGCTCGACGATGCTCCCCGGCAGGTCCACGGTCATCTTGAACAGTTCGAAATGAGCCAGGAAACGCGTCATCAGGATCCGCTTGGTGTACACCGGCCAATGCGTCAGCGTGTGCAGCGTACCGTGCGGATACTGGGTTTGAATGTCTTCCAGTTCGTTCCAGAACTTTTTGTCTTTGTTAGACTGCACCCCGTACATCTGTTCGAGGGGTGCGTCATGCGGGGTTAGATCCCAGATCGCCATAGACCACCTTTACTTTGAAAACTACAACGAAGAAACCACATTGGGTTTGAACGCATGGCTGATGAATTCTGCATTGCCGAAGTCGGCAATCCTGATTTGGATGGTGAACCGCGAGTGTTGCGCGGACGCGACCGGCCGTGACTTGTGCAGCGTATTGAACCTGAACAGCACCACATCGCCCGGGCAGCACAGCCCTTCGATGGACTGCGCGTGCGCCTGCGGAATCGCCTCGTCCAGCAGCACCGAGTCGGCATAGGTGACATAGGTGTCGCCGGGCCGGGTCCGGTACAGCCGCCCCTGGGTATGCCGATGGGAGATCAGGTCCAGGCCGCCGGTGTGCTGGTTCACCGCCGTCAGTGGCACCCAGGCCACCAGCGATTGCGGCGAACACACCGAAAACCAGTAGTCCTGATGCCAGTCGAACAGGAAACGGTCCTCACCGAACGAGTCGATGCGGCAATTGATATCGATGATCGCCGGTGACGCCACGTCGCCATGCCGACGGGCCAACGCCAGCAGCTCGGGGGAACTGGCCAGGCTCATAACCGAAGGCAGACGCTTGAAGGCGTTATATAGCAGCCCGCCCAGTGCCCGGTCATGCGCCTTGAAATGGTTCCAGGCCGCGTCCAGCGAGGCGAAGGACTGGCCCGCCAACTGGGCGGCGACGTCGAGCAGTTCCGTTTCGATACCTGAGATGTAAGGCTGGGGAATGGCGTTCGAAAAAATCTCGAAACCATCTGAATCAAGCGAAAAAGCACTCATAAGGCCCCTGCGACTTCCTGGACAAGCGACTCTCTGCGCCGCCTCGTTTTCTTCAGCGTTGGGCCTGCAGGCGATGGGTCATGGGCCATCGAGACGGCGGCAGCGCGTTGACTAGCTTATCGTCAGGCCTGGCGAAAGCTTGAGCGCGGCGCTCGCCCTCTGCCAGAGCGGGGCCACCTTAGAGTAATTCTGGAACTGTCCCTTGGCAGCGGACGCGAAGAAGCTGGGTGTTAAGGCTTCTGCTTCAAGCCCTTTGCATAAGCATTCGGTGAACGATAACCCAACGCCGAATGCAGCCGACTGCTGTTGTAGAAACCATGGATGTAGCTCGCGATTGCCCCATAAGCTAGCCTCTTGCTCTGATAGACCCCACTTGCTTCTTCCTTCTTAAGCGTAGCGAAAAAGCTTTCAGCGACGGCATTGTCCCAGCAGTTTCCTTTGCGGCTCATGCTCTGCGTAAAACCTTTTTCGGCCAATGCTTGGCGAAATTTACTGCTCGTATATTGGCGTCCCTGATCGGAATGGAACACAACCCCAGAAACCCCCAAACAGGCGTTCCAAGCGTTGATAAATGCGCGCTCAACCAAATCATCCGGCATCCTGTCCGCCAAGCTGTAGCCCAGCACCTGGCGGGTCTGGATGCTCAAGACCACCGCCAGGTACAGCCAGCCTTCTCGGGTTGAAATGTAGGTGATGTCGCTCACCCAGGCTGGATTGGCGCTCTGTACCGAAAACTGACGGTCAAGCACATTGCGTGCGACAGGCTGGAAGTGGCGACTGTCCG